>CALBRY010000544.1 GCA_937927665.1 uncultured Chloroflexota bacterium | reverse complement strand
GCGGATTGCTCAGGAAAGCACGTGCCAGTGCGATACGCTGACGCTGACCGCCAGAAAGCGTCACGCCGCGTTCACCAACTTTTGTTTCGTATCCTTCGGTGAACTGCTGAATAAAGTCGTGCGCCTGTGCTTCACGTGCCGCCGCCTCGATCCGATCTTGCGGGGTGTCCGGCGCACCAAACGCGATGTTTTCCGCAAGCGAACGCGAGAACAAGAAAACATCCTGTTCAATTTTCGAGATCTGCGAACGCAGCGACGAAAGATTCCAGTCGCGCACATCCACACCATCGATCAGGATGCGCCCTCGGTCAGCATCATAGGTGCGGTTGATCAACTCGGTGAGCGTGCTCTTGCCGCTCCCCGTCATACCCACAATCGCAACCGTTTCGCCCGGTTCGATGGAGAACGAAATATCCTCTAACAGTCCGTCATCCTCAAACCCGAAGCTGACACCCTGAAACTCGATCCTGCCGTCGATCTTCCCGGCATAGCCGCCTGCATTTTCGTCAAGCTCAGTTTCTTCGTTGATGATCTTCAAAATACGTCCCGCGCTCGCTACACCAATGCTCACGAGCGAAAACGAGAAGATCGAAATGAAGATCGGGAAGCGCAAGACCCACATCAACCCCATCACGGCGATAATGTCCGGGATCGTAATCACGCCGCCTTGATAAAGCAGTGTCCCGTGCAGGAACGTCAGTCCGAGCGCAATCCCGTACAGCAGGAGCGGGATGTATCCGGCTTCCGTGTAGCCCTGCCGGACAAAGTAGTTCCGGTAATCGCGCGCACTGCGTCTGAACTTATCGCGCTCAAAGGCTTCGCGTGCGCTCGCTTTGACAATCTCGATTCCGCTGATCGTCTCCTCAAGACCCGCATTCATCACGCCGAATTTTTCACGCTGCGATTCGACAATCGGATTCAGGCGGCGCGAATACTGACGCACGGTGATGATATACCCCACCACGAACAGCGCCGGTACAAGCAGCAGTTCAACGCGAATAGACGCGAGAAAAGTGAGCGGCACAAGGATTCCCAGCACCGTATCGAAGATGAAGGTCATGCCGGGGTTGATCATCAGGTTGAGCTGCTGCATATCGTCGGTCGCACGCGCCATGATGTCACCTACTCGCTGACGATCATGGAAGGTCTGACTTTTACCAAGCAGGCTCAAATAGAGTTCTTCGCGGGAATCATGCTCCAAACGCTGCGCCAGCGTTTCAGAGGAAAGCGAAGCGATCAACCCGGAAATGCCATCAAGGACGAGCAGAAACAACACGCCTAGCCCGATCAAGAGCAGCGTATTCGTCGCCGTTGGCTCAATAATCTCCTGTGCCGCTTGTCCAATCAGGATGCCGCGCGAGTATGAGAACGATGTATACGATACAAGGTACAACACCAGACCGATCACGAAAAACACCTTGTGACGCCACAGGTGTGAAAGTATCCAACGCACCGCGCTTCGATGGTTATAGCGGTAAGCGTTTTCGACGCGAAACTCACTCTTCTGCGCCATTGTGACCCCTTGTGAAATTAAAATAGCAGGTATAGACCGCACATACCCGCCTATCACTATATGTGATAAATGGCAGTTCTGTGAAGGTGCAGATTGTCTGCATACGCCATATGGTATTGTCGTACAATGCAGAACGATGTTTCATGCAGTCTCAAACATGGGTTGTCATGGGGGGATTATCAGCGATGCACCTGCTTATCCGAGCAGCGATAAGTTTACTCTTGATCGTGATCACTGCTGCCTGTGGAACTACTGCCACACCGCCACCGATCACATTAGTACCCGCAGGGGAACGTCCCCCGTCACGCTTCACCGATCCGGAATTGATCGAAGGCGAATATCTATACAACCTCGCATGCGGTCATTGTCACGGATACGAGCTTCAAGGGCAGCTTGCGGCGAGCATTCCGCAGACCGAGTTGTTAGGAATGCACATCGTCCCACCCCACGATGAAACCGGGCATACATGGATGCATCCCGATCAACTTTTGATCCGCGCAATCCGCGAAGGAATACCCAATCCCCTTCAGCAATATCCGATGCCCGCTTTTGGGGATGCTTATTCCGACGCGCAGATTAACGCTATCTTGAGATATATCCGGTTCTTCTGGACAGAGGAACAGCGTGAACACAACCGCCGGGTGACCGAACAGTGGGCGGCGATAGATCAGCAGTTTGCATCTACAGAGAGCGCAACCAGCGAGGCGTCTCCATAGATTACTGCTGTGATTACTGATGGATCAGCTCAACCAAGCGCCGAATTTCGCGGCTGGTTTGCTCCGGGTCTTTGAGCATTTGTTCCCGCGAGTCTTCAATAAAACCATCGACCACGAAAACGATCAGGCTGGCAATCGCCTTTTCGATCGCACGTGCTTGTACAACCGTGTCCTCGCACGATGCGCCTTCTTCAATGCGGCGTTCAAGTGCGCTGAGTTGACCCTGTAAACGGTGGAGTCTATGAATCATCTTCTTTCGGCGCTCATCTAAGGTATTTGTATCCGTCATCATAAACCCTTCGTTATGACATTCGGCGCATCAATATTGAGGGTAAAAGTTCTTTTACATTCTGTCATCTGCTATTTCGCGTACATACCCCGTGCCGTTTGCCACTTTTTTCGCGTAATTTGCACCGCAGAATCAAAAAGGGACAGTGCATCAAAGCATGTCCCTTTTTGATTCGTGAACGATCAGCAATCGCGCTAACGTTTGAGTTTCAGGATCAACAGGGCAAGCGGAGGAACGGTCAAGCTCAAGCTGTATGGCAGACCATGCAGCGCTGACTCCTCTGCGTCCGCGCCGCCCAAATTCCCGACATCACCGCCGCCGTAATGCTTCGAATCGCTGTTGAGCAGCTCGACATAATGCCCCGCTTCAGGCACGCCGATCCGGTAGCCGGGGCGCGGAACGGGGGTGAAGTTCGCCACAATAACGACGAAATCCGAACGATCATCGGCATAGCGGATGTACGAATAGGTGCTGCTATCCGCGTCATCCGCATCGATCCAGCGGAACCCCTTGTCATCAAAATCGTGCTGGAACAGCGCAGGCTGTGTTTGATAGAAGTGGTTGAGATCGCGCATCCATCGCTGCAGCCCTTGATGCGTATCCAATTCCAACAGTTCCCAATCGAGCGAACGTTCCTCGCTCCATTCACGCCACTGTCCAAATTCCTGCCCCATGAACAGCAGTTTCTTACCGGGGTGCGTCCACTGATACCCGTAGAGAAGGCGTAAAGTCGCAAACTTTTGCCACCAATCCCCCGGAGCTTTGCCCATCAATGAGCCTTTGCCGTGAACCACCTCGTCATGGCTGAGCGAAAGGACGAAGTTCTCGTTATAAGCATAAATCAGCGAGAACGTCAGTTTGTTGTGATGATAACGGCGGAAAATCGGGTTCTTCTGGAGATATTCCAGCGTATCGTGCATCCAACCCATGTTCCATTTGAACGTGAATCCCAGGCCGCCCTCTTCGACC
>CALBRY010000543.1 GCA_937927665.1 uncultured Chloroflexota bacterium | reverse complement strand
AGCAGCAGATCATTGAGCGCATCGGACAAAACATTTGCACCGCTTGCGAATTCCAATGCTTGTACGAGTCTCTAATATGCGGACTTACATTCTGGTCTAGTTCAAGCATGAAAAGGTCATTATACTGGTCGCAACCTTTATGATTCGTGGAAATGTCGGATGGATGTTTTTGAACTTCTGCAGCGGCTCGGATTCACCGAGTATGAAGCAAAAGCGTATGTGGCGCTGTTGCAACAATACCCGGTGAATGGCGCGAAAGTCGCCAAGGTCTCCGGCGTTCCACGCCCCAATGTGTACGCGGTTCTGCAAAAGCTTGAAGACTCCGGGGCTGCTCTGCGCGTGGAAACTACGGAGGGAGTCGAATATGTACCCGTTCCTCCTGCTGAATTAATTGAACGCTTAAGCAGTCAGTTTGCAGCGACAGCCCAGTCCGCACGTCAGGCGCTGAGTGCCGTCGCTGCCCCATCGCAAGACGAATATGTCCGTAACATCCGAGGTGAGGGCTTACTCCTTCATCATGCGCGCGAAATTGTCAACACTGCTTCTTCGGAACTTCTCCTTGCTGTCTGGCTCCCGGAAGCGCACGAACTCGCCGACTCCACACGCCAAGCAGAAGACCGCGGTGCTGCCCTGACGACGTTGTGCTGGCAGGCGTGTCCACAACCATGTGGCTACTGCCGGGGTAAAATTTATCGCCATCATCTAAGTTCAGGCAATGGCGCTCGCTGGTTGATCTTGGTCCGAGATGCAGACGAGATGCTCGTTGGAACGATCAACGGAGACGAAATTCTGGGTATCCGTACCCGACAGAGCCGCTTGATCGAAATGGCAAGTTGGTACGTTCGGCACAGCATTGCTGTAGGACTTCTGCTCACCGATCTGGGAACTCAGTTAGACCAGCTCATTAGTCCTACTACGCGGGCGAGTCTGCGTGAGCTCGGTCCCGATTCAGGTTGGCTGGAGTCTCTCCTTAAGCTTCTCAAAGAGGGATAAGCAATACCTCTCATTAGGATTCGCAGCACCACGAGCTTATGCATTCTGCACAGTGACAACCCGGTGTAACCAACTACAATGGAGTCAGTTGTTGTTTCAGCAACAACACACTTCGACGCTGACTTCGCTCTCCCATGTTTAGGTAGGGAGGAACGAGTATGAAGGGTGTGTTAAACACGCTTGTTGTGGTTGGCGCTGTGCTCATCGTGCTTGGCTTGAGCATGTATGCAGCGGCGGTCTTCGCGCAGAACCCCGATCCCATCACAGACAATGCACAGCGTATGATCGAGGAAGGGCGCCAGACGTTTCGCTATGATACGTTTGGCGATGAAGCCTTCTGGGGGGATTCCCTCAGACTCCACGAGGCAGTTGCAGGTGAAGCCAACGGCGGGGTTGGACCGGGACTCAGCCCGAACGCGGCTTTAGCGCTTGGGCTAAAGGTCGATGCTGAAGCGCTACCAGCGGAGCTAGTGTCGCAAATCGAGGCGGGTGAGGTTGATCTAGATGATCCCGCGACCACGCTCGCACTCCTTCAATTAAACGCCGTGGTGGGGGTGACCGGCTTCTTCGATGACAGCGGTATCCTGACGTCAATGGGCATTCAATGCGCCCTTTGCCATTCGGCGGTGGATAACTCGTTTGCACCCGGTATTGGCGCCCGACTTGACGGATGGGCGAACCGCGATCTGAATGTCGGCGCGATTATCGCGCTCGCTCCTGATCTCAGTGTCTTGACCGAACTTTTGGGCGTGGATGATGCGACCGTACGTCAAGTGCTCAACAGTTGGGGACCCGGCAAATATGATGCCGAGTTGATGCTTGACGGACAGGCAATGCAACCGGACGGTGAATCGGGCGCAACGCTGCTGCCGCCCGCATTTGGTTTAGCCGGGGTGAATTTGCATACGTGGACGGGCTGGGGTTCAGTGACACATTGGAACGCCTTTGTCGCGAATCTTGCTATGCACGGTCAAGGAACCTTCTATGACCCGCGTCTAAATAACCCTGAGCAGTTTCCGATCGCAGCACAGGCGGGATTCGGCGACGTTCGCAGCGTTCCGGATTTGATCACCCCGGAGCTGGCGGCGCTGCACTTTTACCAGTTGGCGATCCCGGCACCCAGACCGCTGGAGGGGAGTTTCGATCCCGAAGCGGCTGCCCGTGGTGCGGAGTTGTTCGTTGGTCGTGCGGGCTGTGTACGCTGCCATGTGCCACCGCTGTTCACCGAACCCGGTTGGAACATGCACACCGCCGATGAAATAGGTATCGACAGTTTCCAGTCCAGCCGTGCCCCCGATCTCCACTACCGGACCGCGCCGCTGGCAGGGCTGTGGACGCATCAGACAGGTGGTTTCTACCATGACGGACGCTTTGCCACGCTGCCGGATGTGATTCAACATTACAATGCCTTTTTCGGATTAGGACTCACAGATGAGGAGGTCGATGAGTTGACTCAACTGCTGCTGTCCCTGCCCAACGACACTATTGATTGGAATGCTTTGCAAGCAAATGCAGCCGCCGAAGCCATGATAACGACCGTATGTACGGCAGCAGGTGCAGCCGCCAACCTGCGCAGTATGCCGAGCACGGATGCCGAGGTGATGGGGGAACTGGGACAAGAGGAAAGGGTGGAGCTTATTGGGCAGACGGAGGGTGCGGATGGGGTCATCTGGTTCCAAACATCCGATGGCTTATGGGTTCGCTCCGATGTAGTGACGATAGAAGGCGCATGTGACGCGTTGCCCTCGGTTGAAAACGGATAGAAGGGTTTGAAGGGCTGATTTCAACATCAGCGCATGAGGGAGGACACTCCCCTAATCAATATTTACAGTTCAATCCGCAAAGGCAGCCCTGTAAAGACCGTTTCATAAGGCTGCCTTTGCTCCCGGATGCGGATCACGACTCCGGGAAATGCTTCGGCATCACCGACGATGTGCGGCGCATGAACACCTAATCTGGGGATTATGCGACGTGGGCAAAGCCATCGCCCGCGATATTCCGGGGCTGCTCTCCCGCGTCAAACCTCGCCGCTGCAGAGGAATCCGTTTCGCGGCTGCATGACCGACTCCTCAGCGTTCACTCCTTCAAGATATTCGCCTTTGTAGCGGTATTCCCATCGCTCACGGTTGAGTCCCTGCTCGTCGAATTCATCCCAGAAGGTGAGGGTGTAGCCTGATGGCACGTAGGGAGATGCGGGCGGCGGATCGGCTTGGGCGGCGGTGGTGCAGCCCAATGCCGCGAAAAGGAGCGCAATCAGTCCTGCTTTCAAGTAGTGAACCATGTGTACGCGCTTTCAGAGTTGATACCTACCCCAAAAACACCTCCTCCAAGTGCCATTTGAGCGCATCCACATCCGGATTGTAAACTGCTTCGGTCGGCTCAAAGATCGGGCGCGTGTCGAGAACTACGACGAAAGAGTGAACGACTCCACACAAACACAATCCGCTACGTGGATCAACTTGAATCTGCCGGGGTGCACTTCCAACGTCGTGAGGCGTCATTTTCCTACCGTGCGCCAACACCCGTTGAGCGCGCGGTAGGGC
>CALBRY010000542.1 GCA_937927665.1 uncultured Chloroflexota bacterium | reverse complement strand
CGGCGCGATCCATCCCTTGCGTACGGCGCGCTCCCATGCCAAATCCCCGACAATTTTAACGACACGCGGCGATTTTCCGCCCCTCAACGGCAGCCCAAGCGTATGCAAATAGGTTACGTCCGCCCACTCCAGCAGGGGACGAGCGGCGGCACGATATGCCGCAGTTCGCTTAAGCAGCCCCACGCGAGGAATACGCGTGACCGGGTACGGGTATTCCCCGCCCATATCCGCGCGATCGGCGTACGTCACGAGGCGTACATCCCAGTCCCTCTCCTGCAAGTGCGGCAGAATTTCGTGCAGGTACGTCGCTGGACCGCCGGATTCCGGGTGAAAAATCCCTGATGCAATGAAAAGATTGGAAGTCATAGTCGTGTTGATTTCTCCCCTTCTCTGCGCTTATGCGAGAGAAGGGGTTGGAGGAATAATCTAGATATTGAACCGGATGTGCAGAATATCACCGTCTTTGACGATGTATTCTTTGCCTTCCAGCTTGAACTTACCCGCAGTTTTGAGTGCGGCTTCGCTTCCGGCAGCAAGCAGGTCAGCATAATTCATCACTTCGGCGCGGATGAATCCCTTCTGCAAGTCAGTATGAATCACGCCTGCCGCTTCCGGGGCGGTTGCGCCAATCGGCACGCTCCATGCGCGGACTTCGTCTTCGCCAACGGTGAAGAATGATTGAATGTTCATCAGTTGGTAGCTCACATGGATGACGCGATCCGCGCTCAATTCAGCGATCCCGTATTCTTCCATGAACATCACCGCGTCGTCGGGGTCAAGCTGGCTGAGTTCCGCCTCGATGCGCCCTTTCAGGTTGACAACCATGCTGTCCGTATGGTCATAGGCGATATTCACATCGCCCGTCAATTCATCCGTGTTGACGACGATCAGCGTGGGTTTGAGCGTGAGGAAACCGTATCCGCGCAGCGGCTTGATCTCCGCTTCGGTCAAGCCGAGGTCACGGAGCGGTTTTTCGGCTTCAAGCTGTGCCTTCAAGCGGTTCATCATTTCCTGCTCGTCAAGCACAGCCTTTTCGGTGTTTTTCCCCTTGCGCTTGAGTTCAGTATCGATCTTTTCCAGCCGTGTTTCGACCATGACGAGGTCAGTCAGGATGAACTCGCCATCAAGGCTTTCGACATCGCGCTGCGGATCAATGGTGTCATACGGGTGGGGAACGTTTTCATCTTTGAAGGCGCGCACAACATGAATAAAGCCGTCAAGCTGCCCAAGCTGGTTGCGAAACTCTCCCTTGAGTCCGCCTTCACCGATGCCCTTATCCAAGCCGCCAATATCGACGTAAACCACCTGTGCATACGTGGTTTTTTTCGGCTTATACATATCGCGCAGTTGATCCACGCGGGTATCCGGCACATTCACGACCGCTGTGTGAATCTCAAATTGTCCGCTCGTGCCAGCACCCGTGGGAAGCGTGCTGCGGGTGAGCGCGTTAAAAATCGTTGTCTTGCCGCTGTTGGGTAACCCGATAATGCCGAGTTTCATTGTTTCGCTTTCTCGTCAGATGTCATAACGGGGCAAGTATAAAAGAAATCGTAGGCGCGCATAGGGTGAAGCTGATCACCGCTCGTACACCAGCACGCCGCCGACATATGTCTCATCCGCTGTGATCGACGTAAGTTCTTCCGGCGGCGTGGTGAGCGGATCGGCGCTCAATACCGCCAAGTCTGCCCATTTCCCCGGCGTCAAACTCCCGCGATTATCCGCGTCCCCGGACGCAATCGCGCCACCCATTGTATAGGCGTACAGCGCTTCGTATGGCGTGATCGCCTGTTCCGGCGCGATAGGTTCCCCGAACGGATCAAGCCGGTCGAGCGCGGCTTTCATGCCCAACAGCGGATTATCGTCCGGTACGACGGGCGCATCTGAACTCAGCGCGACGGTTAGCCCGGCGTCGAGCATACTTCGTACCGGATAGCACGATGGGAAGAATTCGTCCGGTAGGTAGCGGCGATAGGTATCACCAAGTGCGGGTAAAAAGACTGTCTGCGGTACGGCAATGATATTCATTGCTTTGCAGCGCTCAAGGTGTCCGGCGGCGGGCAGTCCGAGATGCTCAATGCGGTGGCGCAGCGGCGATGGGTGCGCTTTGTGGAGCTTCTCATACGTGCTGATCACCTGCTCCAGCGCGACATCTCCGATCGCATGGGTGGCGATGCGGAAATCGTTGACATGCGCTTCGAACATCAACTCGAAAAGTTCATCGTCCGTAAAGCGCAGAACACCGTGCGTCCCTGTAATCTTAAACGGCTGACTGATCGCTGCTGTTGCGCCACTTAAGCCGCCATCCGCGAAGAATTTGACCGTATCCACGCGCAGCGTATCGCTCAGATGTTTTTGCGGCAGCGGCAGAGTCTCTGTGCCGCCATCCGGTCGGCGGATCGGCAGTCCGTTGATCCGCACTGCCAGATCGCCGCCCTCGTCGAGTTCGCGGTACACGCTCAAATGAGATGGCATGAGAAGGGGATCGGTTGCGCTGGTGATCCCCAACCGCAGTTGGTGATAATTCGCGGCACGGATCGCCGCCCCCATAATATTCGGGTCGAGATCAGGGACGGCGCGGCTGATTAAGCCCATCGCCGTTTCTTGCAGCAGTCCGGTCGGATTGCCTGATTCATCGCGGACGATCACACCGCCGGGGGGATCGGGTGTCTCGGCGGTGATGTTCGCCAGCTTTAACGCCAGCGTATTGGCGACGATCATGTGTCCACAGGTGCGTGTCAGCGCGATCGGGTGATCGGGCGCGGCACGATCCAGATCGGCGGCGGTGGGGTGACGCTGTTCGGGGAGCGCCGCTTCGTTGTAGCCCCGTCCAAGCAGCCATGTACCGGCGGGGACGGTTTCGGAACGTTCGCGGAATCGCGCGATAATCGCCTCGATAGAAGGAGCTGCCGCGCCGCGCGCATCCACCTGAATCGTCAGCAGCAGTCCGAGCTTCCACACATGCACATGCGCATCATTGAATCCCGGAATCAGCGTGCGACCAGCCAGATCAACCCGTTTTGTACCGGGGGGGATAGTGCCGACATCGGTGAGCGAACCCGCAAAACCGATCTTGCCGTATTCATCGCAAAAAAGGACGTTCGTTTCAGGAATCTTCGGGTCAAGCGTGCGGATTGTGCCATTAAAGAATAAAAGCGGGGTGGGCATACGATTACTCGGCAACCAGTTCAAAATAGTGTCGAATCCAGCTTCCATTATGCGCCGGGGAATACACCCCTGCAACCAATTAGACATTTTCGCCGTTTGCGGCTATAGTGATCCACCGATGATTGGCGCTACTTGCGATTTCGAGTTGACCTTATGCAGCGAAGTTTCACCGATCGCGTTTTTGGCGGTGTATGCGGAGGACTAGGCGCGGCACTACGCATCAATGCGTGGGCGCTCCGTGCTGTCTTTGCCGCTTTGACTCTGCTCACGCTGGGTGGTTTTGGCGTGGTTTATGTCCTCTTGTGGTGGATCGTGCCGCAGCAGTCATTTGTCGAACGGCGAGGAAAATTTCCGACGTTGTTCGCGCTTTTGTTGATCCTGCTGATTGCGGCGGCGTGGGTTGTGACGAGTTTCTCACTGGTTGCGCTGCCGATTCCGGCGGGCATCAATGCCTTTTGGTTGGGCGCGGCGGTCGTGTTGAGCGCGGTCTTTTTTCTGCGGCAGCTAAGGGGCTGATTCAATGCGCGTACAGCGGCGTACCAATGGATTAGCGGGCTTGATTGTGCTGGCGGGTGCGGCACTCCTTGCTGCGGTGCAGTTCAACTTGCTGCCCGCCGGATTGATCGATTTGATCAACCGGGGACTGCCGATCCTGCTTGTATTGATCGGAATTGCGTTTATTTTGCGCGATCGTGTACCGGCAAGCGGCTTGATTGCGCTGGTGATCAGCGGCGCGCTGGTGGGTGGGATTGCGCTCACGGCATACAACGGGCGCGCGGGTCGCTTGAGCAGCGAAACACAAGCGGCGATCGCTGAATCGGTCAGCGAAGGCGTTACCCTGCTGCGGGTGAATATCACCACATTGGCGACGGATATTGAATTGATCACCGGGTTGGATCGCACGGGCGGGATCAGCGGGCAGTATGCAGGCGCGGCGGCGAATGCGCTGGAATCGCGCTATTCCGAAAATACTGACGATACCGCCGATCTTGTCTTAGTCGAAACGCTCACCGAAGGATTCCCCGGTTTAAACGATATTGGGCGGGCAACCCTGTCTTTGCAGATTCCGCCAGATGTGCCGGTCGATTTGCAGGTGAACGGCGGGAGCGGTTCGGTTACACTGAACCTAGGCGGTCTTTCGCTGGAACGCTTGAACATCAACACATCGAGCGGCGATGTCGTCGTCACACTGCCGAGCTATGACCCCCTGTTCAGCCAACCTGAAGATACACTCGGCGAGATCGCGGTCAACGGCGGCAACTTAACACTGTTTGTGCCATCCTCAGTGGCGGGGCGCTTTGATATTTCGGCGCGCTCCGGTACGCCGGAGCATGACGAATCATTATATAACCTGCTCTCAGGCGGTCAGGTGTTGGAATCGCGCCGAATCGATGTTGCTGACTTGGTGATGCGCTTCACGCTGGCAGTTCCCGGCGGACGCATCCGGCTTGAGGTGTTAGGGTAGTTCGCTTAGAAACTGGCGCTGATACCACGCCCATGTGTTCGCCAACCCCTGCTCGATGGGCGTGGACGGCGCGAACCCCAATAGAGCGCGGGCGCGGTTGTTATCGCAGTACGTGATCAGCGGCTCACTGGGCGGCGTGGGGGCATCTTCGATAATCGCCTGTTTGCCGATCAACTGCTCATAAATGTGGATGAACGCATTCAGCGTAATCGGCGCACCAAACCCCATATTGATGATTTGATACCCCATCGGGCGCTGTAATGCCGATGTCACTCCTTGAACGACATCGTCAATATACGTCCAATCGCGCTTGAGTTCTCCGCCGCTGAATACCTGAATCGGCGTGCCGTAATAAATCGCCTTCAATACTTTAATCGGCATCATATCCGGTCGCCCATTCGGACCGTACACATTGAAGAAGCGCAGCACATTGACGTTTAAACCGTACATGTGATGATACGTGTGTGCGAAAATTTCGGCGGCGCGTTTGCTCGCGGGGTAGGGCGCAAGCGGTGTCGCGGCGGCGTCATCTTCGACAAACGGAATGCGGGTGGTGCTGCCATACACGGATGAGGTTGACGCGAGTACAAATCCTTCGACATGATTTAGCCGCGCCGCGTCCATCATATTCACACTGCCAGTTGTATTCACATCGCTGTACAGCGTGCCTTGATCCATCGAATAGCGCACGTTCGACATTCCGGCGAGATGCGCCACACGCCGAATCGGATAGGTTTTAAACAGCGCATCGACGGCGGCGCGGTCGCGGACATCGCCCTCAACAATGACGACTTGATCACCGAGTGCGGCGACATTCTGGCGTTTGATACCGGGGTCGTAATAGGCGTTGAAGTTGTCAAAGACGATGACTTGTTCGCCCTGTGACATCAAGTATGCCGCTAATCGACTGCCGATAAACCCCGCGCCACCCGTGATCAATACTGCCATGCTGCGTACGTCCCTTTTGATGTGCTGCCTCTAAACGCTGAAAAATCTCGGATGCAGAACTAGACCACGGGATGATACCATAGGTTCCGTTTGGCGCAGCGGAGACGCGCATTCTTCAGACGGTTAAGCGTGTGATCTACAGATTTGCCGAACCGATAAAGCAAATAATGGCTTTCCTCAACAAAGCATAGTATGTTTACGCGTATGGGTGTGGGGGTACACTTCATCGCCCCCGCTGCTTCTGTTCAGGAGAAGGGCAAACGTCGATGTCATGGCGCGCTTATCTGGTCGAACGTCCGATCCGAGGCGTCGATATTCTTGCCGGGAAACCATCGCTGTTGGCTGTATGGCTGCGCTCTGATCAAGTGACCTATCTTGATCTCCAAACGGGGATAACACGCGGCGAATCCACGATTCCACGTCCGCCACAGGAGCGCACCGGCGAAGCATGGCAAGCATTTCTGGATGCCCTCAAAGCGCCGAACGAAACAATTCTCCCCCTGGTACGCTCTGGCAAGTTCACATTACTTAACAGTCCAAATGGTCAGTTCCGCGTCATTCGCAGCGGAGCAACCTCGCTTGCGTATCTGGCTGATCAAAAAGAAACGCCGCTGGAACTGAATGAAAAAGTGACTGATCTCACCGCGGTCGATGTTGATCGATCGTTCGGGTTAGTGGCGGCGCTGGATACAGTCGGGGTGCTGCATCTGTTTCAGCAGCAGCTTTATGTTGGCTCATACCCCACTGGATTGACGATTGAACCGGAACTGCGCCCTGATTTGACGATCACCGGAAACGGCTCGTCAATCTTCGTCTCTGATGGCAAGCAGATCGCGGTTTACAGCGCGGCGGGCAAACTCAAACGCAAATTGGAAGTCCATTACACGATGGGCATGATGCGTCCATCGTCGAATGGCAAAGTGGTTGTGACGACAGACCTCGATAATGGTGTGATCCGCATCTATCACGGCGAAACATTCGCGTTGATGTATCAGCGCTTCGCCGTCGATTTGATCGCAGAGGCGCGGCGGATCGTCATCACACCGGGACCCGCGTTCCCTGCCGGTGCGATCGGTTCAATTGCGGTCAACACACGCGGAGTTCTCGCGTTTACGGTGGGCGGTGTCGTATGCGTGACCAGCCTATCGCGGTTTAAGCCGCTGCCGGGAGTGCTTGCCGCTTCCGCACCGAATGACGAGGCGACAGAGCATCGACCGGATCAAACGCTCCCTTCGGCGAGTGCGCGCTGAGGAAATACCATGCGTTCCGCGATAAACTGCCCCCGCTGAAAACTCGCAGCATTGGCGCGTTCAAAGTCGGCGTGCAGGTCACGCACGAGCCGCGCCTGTGCATTTGATGGTTCCATCGAAAACACGACGAATGTCCCCGCGTATTCTCCGGTTGCGATGATCACCCACTGACCACTTGGAAGCGCTTTGCGCGCTAAACCCGGATTCGGGCGGTTGCTGAGTGCCCACAATTTTGCTGCCATAGAGGAAAGCAGCGGCTCATTGGCGGTTTGTTTGCCGCCAAACTGCATTGGTCGCTCGGCGCCAACCCGAAACACCGCGTAATACAGTGCTTGCGCCGCATAATGACTGCGAAGATACCCCGTCTGTCCGGTGCCAACCACGCGCTGCCAAGCATCGCTGTCCGGGTTGCGCTCCAACAGCTTTTCGATGATGGCGCGTTGTTCGCTGTGGCGGCGGTAGAGCATATGAAACTGAACGCTGTTGATTTTGCCTTGGGCAAATTCATCAGCGATCGTTTCCATTTTGGAGCGCAGTAAATTAAGCGCGGCTGCCGGATCACGCGTCATCGGATTCGGCGGCTGCGGAGTGGATATGGGCGCGGGATCAGGCGCTGGCGGCGTTGGCGGCGGCGTTGGGCGCACGGGGGAGCGCAGCGGATCGGTTGGATGGTCGTCGCGGGGCGGCTGTTCGGTCACTGTGATAACCTTCAACTGTTACGCATGACACTCTGACAGACTGTAACACAAATCAACAATCCTGAAATAAAGGGTGGCTGATTATGCTTGTATTGCGCATGGTATCATCGTACCGGATTTTGATGCGATAG
>CALBRY010000541.1 GCA_937927665.1 uncultured Chloroflexota bacterium | reverse complement strand
GAACAGCCGTCGGAAAATATCCATTAGTGTCTCACTCCATCCATAAGCGCAAATCAGCTGATCTCACGCGCCTACAATACCAACGGGAACGCATATGCTTTGTGATCCAGCGACCCGGTGATGATCAGATCGTTAGTCACTGCTGCACCCCCGGTAATCGCACCTTCGGTCTTAAACTTCCATCGCTCTTTGCCGTTATCCGCATCCAGACAATAGAAGTAATTATCTGTCCCACCGAAGTATACCGCACCCTTGTGAACAATGGGTGAAGATACGATAGGCGTGCCTGCGCTGTACTTCCACTTCTCGCGCGAGGTTTGTGCGTTCAGCGCGTAAATATTGCCATCCGTCGAGCCAAAATATAGCAACCCTTTTGATTCCACAGGCGAACCGATAATCGGACCTGTCGTGCGCACTCGCCACGAACTAACGCCGCTGTTGGCGTCTAATGCGTAGATAAAGTGATCACTTGATCCGAAGTATACAACGCCTTCATTGGGGTCAACATAAGGAGACGAATATATGGCTCCGCGTGTTCGGTATGACCATTTGCGCTGACCGGAAAGACTGATGCCGAAAATCTCACCAGATTCGCAGCCAACAATCACCATATCGTTGGTGACGGCAGGGCGGCAGCGCACCGGCGCACCGGTATCGAATGCCCAAAGCTGACGTCCGTTTAGGACATTCATGGCATAAACTTTACCATCGTCACTGCCGACAAATACGTGATCATGGGCGACACGTGGCGACGAACGAACCCGCCCTTTGGTTTGCTGTGTCCATGCAATGCGACCGGAACGGACATCAAGCGCATAGATATTCGTGTCTTCCGAGCCGAAAACAACATATTTACTGCTCTCGTCTACGGCAGGACTTGAGGCAATCCCACCGTTGGTTGCATACTTCCAAAGCTGCTCACCGGTATCCAGCTTAAGCGCCCACACGTTCGAGTCGTAAGAGCTAACCAACACGATCTCACGGTAGACGGTAGGACTGACGCGGATTTCGTCTTCGGTTTTGAAAACCCATTTCGGCTGCAACCCGCCTTTTTCGCCCATGTCGTCAAAGAAATTGGTGGATTCTTGTGGGCGTGCGCCTGCGGCATTGGCTGGTGAACTCACGTTGATGCTGCTGGGTTGCCCGCCTGACCATGTGGGCGCGGATTGTGCAACAGGTCCGAGCATCATCGGGCGATAGCGAATTTCTTCCAGCGCGTTTTTCATTTCAGATGCGGACTGATAGCGATCGGTTGGTGCCGTCGCCAGCGCTTTTTCGATAATTGCCACAAACTTAGGCGAAACGCCCGAATTGTAGTTCGGGATTGGGCGTTCGTGAAAACTGAACGGGGGTTCAAGCCGCGGGTCTTTGCGCGTCAAAATGTGGTGCAGGGTTGCGCCGAGACTGTACAAGTCACTAAGCGGCGATGCATCACCACGATACTGCTCTGGCGCGGAATAACCTTCCGTACCGATCATGGTGTGTTTTTGCTTCGTCCCTTGAACGAATACTTTGGCGATGCCGAAGTCAATCAACCGAACTTTCCCCAACGAGTCGATCATGACATTCGATGGTTTCATGTCGCGGAAAACGATCGGATCGGGTTTTTGGCTGTGCAGGTAATCCAGCACATCACACAATTCCGCCGCCCAATCGACCACTTTATCAGTTGGCAAGTCCTTCGTTTGAGTCAGGATGACTTCAAGATCACGCCCGTTGATATACTCCATCACGAGATAGGCGCGGTCACTAATATCAAAGAAGTCAAAAATCTTCGGGATAGCCGGGTGACTGAGCGATGCGAGAATATTCGCCTCACGCTGAAATGTCTTCAGCATTGATTTTCTTAAATTCGGATCAGTAACAAGCGTCTGCATTTCCTTGATGGCGACCAAGCGTTTTGCCTCGGTAAACATCAAATCTCGCGCCTGATAAACCGTCCCCATACCGCCGCCGCCCAAAACACCAAGAATCTTATACCGATTCTGGAGAACGACGTTTGCCCTCAGCGAGGAATCTTGATTTCCGTCGCCTTCCCGGTTCGCAAACTGTTTTGTCTCCGGCATATACGTTGCTCTACTGATGATAATGTGTTCAGGATGAGTGGATAGGATGAATAATCAACCTTGACTCATTATATTGAACAGGACAGAATACCGCAATCAACCCCTTAAGACTGTGATATTTTTGATACATGACCTTAACCGTCAATCCATTGGCAGTTTACCTGCATATCCCGTTCTGTCATATCAAATGTACCTACTGTGCGTTCAACACGTACACCAATCTTGATCATCTTGTCGAGCCGTTTACAACCGCGCTAATTCGCGAAATTGAGCTCTCTGCCGCAAGTAAGCCGGGGCAATCTGTTGGTACGGTCTTTTTTGGCGGCGGCACACCGAGCGTTCTTTCGCCCGATCAGTTTGCCCGAATCATGGAAGCACTTAATCGAGGCTTCCATCTTCAAACTGATGCCGAAGTTTCGCTTGAAGTGAATCCCAGTGATGTGAATCAGGCATATCTGGCGGCGCTGCGTGACGTGGGTTTTACACGGATTAGCATTGGCATGCAGAGCGCAATCGAAAGTGAACTGCGCTTGTTCAATCGCAGGCATGATAACGATTCGGTTGTGCGGGCTGTTTCGGCAGCGCGGCGGGCAGGTTTTGATAACCTGAACCTTGATTTGATCTACGGGATTCCACATCAAACACTCGAAAACTGGGACGCTACACTGCGCCAGATGCTCGCGCTGAAACCGGAACATGTATCGCTGTACGCGCTGACTCTGGAAGACAACACGCCGATGAAAGCGTGGGTCGAAAAAGGGCGACTTCCCGCGCCGGATGACGATCTCGCCGCTGACATGTACGACATGGCGACAGATCAGCTTGGCGCGGCAGGGTATGGGCAGTACGAGATTAGCAATTGGGCGAAACCGGGACGTCAATGCCGCCATAACCTTCAATACTGGCGCAGTCTGCCGTACCTCGGCTTAGGACCGGGCGCGCATGGTTTTGCGGATGGCGTACGCTATTCGGTGATCCTCTCACCACATCGATATATCAAGATTCTACAGGAGGCTGATGCGGCGGATGTTTATCCGCGTACGCCCGTCACAGCAGAATCGACCCTGCTGCGTCCCGCTGATGAGATCGTCGAGGTTTTATTGATGGGGCTGCGGCTGACGGATGAAGGCATCCACCGCGAAACATTTCGCCAGCGCTTTGGAATCGATGTGCTAGAGGCGCATGGAGATGTGATCCGCAAGTATGCGGATCACGGATTGATGCGTATTGATGATGAGCGGGTGCTAATCACCCATGAGGGGCGGCTGCTGAGCAGCATGATCTTCCGCGAATTGGTTTAGCGTGGCGGATCAATATTCGCGTGCGAACAGGTTTTCGCTCAAAAGAATCAAGTCACTCATCGCCTGCGTGCCGTCGATCCCGGTATGTTCAAGCGAATTGAGCGCCCGATTGTAGTAGTCGGCTTCGTT
>CALBRY010000540.1 GCA_937927665.1 uncultured Chloroflexota bacterium | reverse complement strand
CGCAGCCGCCCTGTTGTGAGCATCCGCAGCGGAGACGCGCCATCGCGCAGTACCTCCATCCATGTCGCATGATCACCCGCAATCACGAAATTTGCCGCGCGCTGTGCCTCTGCGTGCGGGATAGCATGGGCATCACGGCAAACCCCACGATACAAATCAAGATAGACCGCTGACGGTTGATCAAATCCGTAACGCGGCGCGGCATCCATGACAAAAACCAGCGAACCCGATGTCCAGTTTGCGCCTGCCTTACGATACTCATCACTGGTATTGATCACCTGACGGAACTGCTGCGCCCATTCATCGGAGAACAAGCGATAGCGCACTTCTTCTACGACTACCTTTGCCGGAGCAGCGCGGACAGGTGCAGGCTCAGGGGGAGGCGCAGAAGTCACAGCCGCTTTCACATCCGCCGTCACGGCATGTCCATTGGAGGAATGTCCATTCATAGAGGGTGGAGGGGTGGAAACTACCGGAAGCGCAACTTCGACCGGCGGGGATGTTGGCGCGACGGGAACAGCAGGAACGGATGGAACAGATGGAACAGATGGACGCGCAGCAGCAGACGAAAGCGCGGCGTAATCGGTCGGGATCGGCGCGGGTGTGACGCCAACTACGCTGCATAAATCGACAAACGCATCGCGCATATCTTTTTCGAGCGCGGCGGGATCGCTGATGATGCCATGATCATAGATCAATGTCATGGTCACATGCCCGTTGTAGCTCACCACGACAGCGGCAAGCCCCATCGATGGATTGAGCGGGAAATATCCGTAGATGTGTTCCAGCACATGCCCCATCATAAACACGGGGATCGGCGCGGCGGCGACATTGGTACACCATGTATGCGCCAATATCGAGAACGCCGCCGGAGCGACCTCCCAGACCAGCGGTTGAAGCGTGGAGGGGATCAACGACGGCACGGTGAGCAGCATATCCATGACGAGCGACAGCCCCGATTCTTTCATCACCGTTGTGAACTTGACCAGCGTCCGCAGCCGTTCGAGCGGGCTAACAGCGCCGAATGGAATATCGATCGGCAGCACGGAAATACGATTCCCGGAGTCCTCATGAACGGCATCATCGGTACGAAGGTTCACGGGGATCAGCACGCGCAGAAAACGCTGTTCGAGAGCGCCAAAACGGGCGCTGTAGCGCTCAATGGCATCCGCGAACACGGCAAGCATCACATCGTTGACGGTTGCGCCAAACGGCTTGCGAATCGCGTTGACATCCGAGAGCAGACACTCATGCCAGATGATCCCCTGATCGCCCCGGTTCGTGCCGTTGATCGGCAGACGGCGGATCGGCTTCAGGTTGTCGTTGATCAAGTGCGCGGCGGAAACGAGCATCGGCAGACGCTTGGACGGATCGAAAACGGATGCGCCCAACCGTGTGACTTCTTTGCCGATTTTGTCCAGCAAGGAGAAGCGGTGCGACCAATCCCGCACAAACGAATCCAACGTCAGCGTGACGGGATCAGGAATAGCGGGCGGATCATAGAGCGGCTTCGGTTCGGGCGTGGGCGGCTGATCCGCAGTCAAGTCCATCAGCATCGTGAACAAATCAATCGCTGCCAAGCCATCGACCATGCAGTGATGCACTTTGAAGAAGATCGCGGTATGCCCCGGCAGCCCGTTGATCACATGAATTTCCCACAGCGGGCGATCGCGCGGCAGTGTGCGGGAGAGAAGTTGACCCGCCAGCGCTTTTAGCTGCGCTTCTGTTCCCGGCGCGGGTAAATCAACCTGCTTGATGTGGTTGCCAATGTAAAACGAGGGATCAGGAATCCATGTGGGCTGCCCCAGATTCAGCGGCGGCTGCACCACCCGCTGAAGATAACGCGGTGTGCGAAACAACCGCGAATCGATCAACGCGACCAGCGCATCAAACGGGATAATCCCTTCGTAAATTGTCAGCGCCCCAATATTCATCGGTGTTTCCGGCTTCTCTACAAAGTAGAATGCCGAATCTACCGAGCCTAAAATGCTCCCGTAACGATCCATTTTATTCCCCCTTTACCACAAATTGAGCAAGCCAGCCGCTTACCCCTTAACATCCGACATTTAAGTGACTGCTACCTGAAGCACCTTTCGCGCGGCGGTTTCACCACTTTGTAGAATGTGATGCTGAACTTCGCGGCGGAACGAGAATTCCGGCGCGAAGAACATTTCGGCGTCGTCGCTATCCGGGTGAATCCAGATAAATTCCTTATCGGGATAGGTGTTCTCGTACAGTTCCCGCCAAACACGAATACGCTCATGAAACACGATATGAATCGCCTGCTTGAAGATCGTCAACCAGCCCATGTCATTCAGCGATGATCCGTCATTGCGGTAGAGCGGTTGATAGGTATGGGAGACGATGATCCGGTCTGCCAATGCCGCGCCAATATCGACCGACAGTGTTTGTTTGATCTCGCCATCGATGTAATAGCGATCATGAATCCGCATCGGCTCAAACAGCCCCGGTATGCTCACAGAAGCGCGCACCGCTTTGTGAATCGGCACATCATCCATAAAGGCATTTTCCCCATCGTCGAAATCGTAATGCGCGTTGAACACTCCGCGTTCGCGCCCGTCAAGCCGGGTTGCTGTCACATACAGGTCGATCATCGCATCGCGGAAATCGTTCGAAGGCAGAAGCGATTTGAATAAGCTTTCGAGCGAGGAGGCGCTGAAGAACCCGGGCACATGATTTTGACTGAGCATCCAGCGATCGAGTATTTCCGAGAAATAATCGCGTGTTCCCAGACGCGGCAGACTCCACAAGAACTTGAGTGCTTCGATTCCGGTATAAGCGCTCTGACGGAGAATATTCGCCGCTTGAGGATGAAATAGAATGCTCGAATCGAATGATTTGACGACTTGATCGAGATGGGGCGCGTAAATTTCGCGCTGATGTACCGACGCGATCACCTGATCAACTGTGTTTCCGGTTGCCAACAGCGCACCGGCAACCGCCCCCGCGCTTGTGCCGACAATCGAAGTAACGCCTTCTAGTCCGAGCGCCCGTAAGACGCCAAGATGAAAATAGAACGCTTTCGTCCCCCCACCGCTCAGGACGAGCGCCGTTCCCGGTTTCTTGACTAACTGAGGAATTCCGCGCCGCATATCAGCACCTATTCTCTTTCTTAAAAAATGGCGAAAGCGGAATATCTTTTAATGAATTTGATTTAACACTGCCGCCACTTTCACTATAGCCCCGCGTACTATCTGATCTGGAAGTCTGTTTATCACTCGAATCCCGGACATTCGACACATCCAACGCATCGGATGCCCGTTCAATAATGAAAAAAACACTTCAGATTATGGTCAGCAATTTTAAGGGGGGACACCTATTATGCTGCACACGCTTCAATTGGATGGCGAAGCCGCGCTTCCTTCAGATATTCAGCCTCATCATGACCCCGTCGATTTCGCCGCACCACCATCCACTATTTTCTTGACCGGAGCGACCGGGTTTGTCGCTGCTTATTTGTTGGCAGAATTGATTGAAAAGACGCACGCCAAGATTTTTACGCTGGTACGCGCCGAAAGTTACGAGCGAGCGCTCGACCGCGTGCGGGCAAATTTGAGCCAATATGCACTGTGGACTCCCGCGATGGAAAGCCGCGTGATTCCGGTGGTGGGCGATCTCAAACTGCCGTTGTTCGGCTTATCGCAAACTGCTTTTGACACGCTCAGTCAGATGGTCGATGTGATCTATCACGTCGGCAGCAAATTGAGCTATATCGCGCCTTACGCGCATCTCAAACCCGCGAATGTCGATGGCACGACTGAGACACTGCGGCTGGCGGTGACGGGCAAGGCGAAACCGTACCATTTCGTCTCGTCGCTCGGAATTCTGTTGGGCTATCGTAATTTGATGGGCGGCGGCGAAGGCGATCCGCTTGACCCGGAAAAATGTCCACAGGTCGGCTATTTTCAAACAAAATATGTCGCCGAAGCGCTGGTACGCGCCGCCCGTGATCGCGGGATTCCGGTGACGATCCACCGAATCGGCTTGATCGTCGGTGATGCAGAACGCGGCTACTCGAATCCGGATGATCTCGTCGCGCGCATCCTGATCGGTTGTATTCAGGCGGGATACGGACCTGACATTCCGCATCATATGGATATGACACCTGTAGACTTCATCGCCCGCGCGATCGTATACTTGAGTACACAGCCCGCATCGATGGGCAAGGTGTTTCATCTGCTCAACCCGCAGCCGATTACATGGAGCGGGATCATGGACACTGTTGTGAGTGTTGGTTATCCGGTGAAGAAACTCCCGTTCGAGCGCTGGATCGAAGCGATTGAAGAACACGAAGACCCGTTGAGCAACCCGCTCCACCCACTGCTGCCCTTCTTCCACATCGATATTGCCGGACGGATGTTAGGGATCAACGAGACAGCGTACCGCGCGCTTGGCACGCAGTTTACGCAAGACTCGTTGATCGATTCGGGCGTTGTGTGTCCCCCCGTGGATGCACACTTAATTCGCACGTTCTTGACGCGTATGGTGGAAACCGGGCGGCTTCATGCCGCTTCCACAATGGATCAGGTGACTCATTGACGCGATTATCTACCCGTGTTGAAGCAGTTCGAATCCCGGTGATTGGCGGCATTTCGCTTGCCGCCGATCACTATCAACCGCAATCTGATGAGCGCTGCCCCACAATCGTCATTCGCACCCCGTATGGGCGCAACTGGCGGCATGGGTACTTCGGGATGGTGGTGGGGTTTTTGGCGCGTTGGATGGCGGCGCACGGCTATCATGTGATCGTGCAGGATGTACGCGGACGATTTGACTCTGAAGGTACATTTGAGCCGTACATGCACGAACGCGAAGACGGGCTGGCACTGCTCGATTGGCTGCGCGCACAACACTGGTTTAACGGCGTGGTCGGCATGTGGGGATCAAGCTATCTCGGCATCGTTCAATGGGCGATCGCCGATGCGCCGGAGATCAAAGCGCTGATGCCGCTCATCACCAGTTCGCGCTTGTATGAGATCGTGTTTCCCGATGGCGTTCTTGATTTCGGCTTGCTCCTCCGCTGGATGGCGATCCTCGACACTGGAGAAACCCGCAGAGCGCGATCGCTGCTCACGGGCGGCGGGCTGCTTCTGGAAGTTCAGTGGCAGGTTCGGCGCGCAATGCAGCAGCCGCACCCGCTTGAAAGCGCAAACCGTTATTCCGCCCATTTTGCTGATTTATTCCGCGAATGGATCACAGCGGACGCAGACGCTCCGATCTGGCAGAAGGTCAACAGCGCGATCCCGATGTGCGATGTAAACGCCCCGGTTCATCTGGTCGGCGGTTGGTTTGATTTCTTCTTGCGCGGGATGCTTCAAGATTATGCCGATCTGGTGGCGGCGGGTAAATCTCCGCATTTGACGATCGGCGGATGGGGACATTTCAGCCATTTATTCTT
>CALBRY010000539.1 GCA_937927665.1 uncultured Chloroflexota bacterium | reverse complement strand
TGGCAGTTTTTGAAGCGGGAATATTCAAGAGTGCCGCGAGGGCGTTGATCGTCATCGTGTCGGGGGTGGCGACCCGTTCGAGCGGGAGGGGCGCTTCGGCGGGAAGGGCTTCTTTGCGGAATGTGGCGACTTCTCGATTGGCGGCATAGCCGCAGTGATCACAGGTGAATAGAGTGTCTTCACCGATGGGGGCGAGAAACATAAATTCGTGCGCCATTCGCCCGCCCATCATGCCGACATCGCTCCGCACGGCGATAATCGGTAATCCACAGCGGCGGAAAATATTGAAATATGCCTGATAGTGGGCGCGGTACTGGCGGCTAAGCCCTTCCCAATCCGAATCAAGACTGTAACTGTCTTTCATCGTAAATTCGCGGGTGCGGATCAACCCGGCACGGGGGCGGGGTTCATCGCGCCATTTAGTTTGGATTTGGTAGAGCAGGGCGGGAAGCTGACGGTAGGATTGAATATCCTTGCGGATCAGGTCGGTGATGACTTCTTCGTGTGTCATCGCCAGCGCCATATCACGTCCGGCGCGGTCTTGAAAACGGGTGAGCGAGTCATCAATCGCATACCAGCGTCCGCTTTCCTTCCAGACTTCACCGGGATGCACAACCGGCATGGTGATCTCCTGCCCGCCGATCGCGTCAATTTCGCTGCGAATGATGGCTGCGATTTTTGCCATCGCGCGGTGCGCTAACGGAAGATAGCTGAATATGCCCGCGCCAAGCTGACGCACGTATCCGGCACGCAGCAGCAGTTGATGGCTGACAATATCGGTTTCGGTGGGGTTGGCACGCAAGGTTAGACCGAATAATTGGCTCATTCGCATGTGGATGAACTCCAGTCAGGAAGTCTGTATCATGTGCATTGTATATGCACGCGAAGAAACAGTCCAGAAAACGTCATTCGGGGTCAAAACGATGCAGTATAATAACAGTCAGCCGAGTTAGAAAAGAGGTTCTGTGAATCAGAAATCTGTAACGCTGCATAAGCAGATCATCAAGACTGTGACATTGAATTATCTACTCCATGTTCCTGCTCACGCTGATTCGGGTCAAAAGCTGCCGCTGATGCTGTTCCTGCATGGATCGGGCGAACGCGGCGACGATCTCTCACGGGTGGCGGTTCATGGTCCGCCTAAACTCGTTGAGCAGGATCAAGATTTTCCGTTCATTGTTGTTTCGCCCCAGTGTCCCGAAAATACGATCTGGTCACAGCACTATGATGCTTTGAATGCGGTGCTGGATGAAATTATCGGATCGTACCCGGTGGATACGGATCGGGTGTACTTGACCGGATTGAGTATGGGCGGTTCGGCGGCGTGGAATTTCGCCGCGCTGTATCCTGAGCGATTCGCCGCGCTGGTTCCTATCTGCGGACGAGGCGACTGGTACATCGGCGATCCGCAACAGCTTTGTGTCCTGCGCGATGTGCCGATCTGGGTGTTTCATGGTGCATTGGATACGGTCATCCCGCTGGTGGAATCTGCCAAACTGGTACAGGCGATACAGGCATGCGGTGGTCAGGTGCGGTTTACGGTTTATCCCGAAGCAGGGCATGACTCGTGGAGTCAGGCTTACGCAACTCCCGAATTGTACAGTTGGATGCTGAAGCAATCGCGGCGTTCATAAGTCTGAGGATGAATTAGGATGGATGTATCGAATCGCGTGCCAATCACGCGCACGCAATTGATTCAGGATTTTCGCGCGCTTGGAATCCGCGAAGGGCAAACGGTGATGATGCACGCCTCCGTTAAAGCTGTTGGCGGCGTGATGGGCGGACCTGATGTGATCTTGAGCGTGTTGATCGAGACATTGGGGCGGACGGGTACGCTCATGATGTATGCGGGATGGGAGGATATTCCCGATTACGTATCGGAACTGCCGGAGGAAGACCAGCAGACGTATTTTGATGAGTACCCTGTGTTTGATCCGGCGACTGCCCGCGCTGTACGCGATCACAGCATTCTCGCGGAGTTTTTGCGGACGATCCCCGGTACGGAGCGCAGCCTGAACCCGGAAGCGTCCATGATTGCGATTGGCGCACAGGCGCGGTGGATCACCCGCGATCACCCGATGAATTATGGATATGGTGCGGGATCGCCGCTGGCAAAACTGGTCGAGATCAAAGGTCAGGTGCTGATGCTGGGTGCGCCGCTGGATACGATCACACTGCTGCATTATGCGGAAAACCGCGCCAAGATGCGACACAAGAACACGGTTCAGTATTCATGCCCGGTGATGGTAGAGGGTCAAAAGGTCTGGGTGGAGATCGAGGACTTTGATACAGGTGATCATCACGACGATTACACCTTCGAGCAAATCGCGCTCGAATATCTGGCGGCTAATCGCGGGCGGCGGGGCAGAATTGGGAATGCTGAGTCCTTTCTCTTTGATGCGGATGATCTGGCGGATTTTGCGATTCGCTGGCTAGAAACGCACTTCGGATAGCGCATCACAGTTTCAGATTTGCATGTCATTCAGGAAAGAGGGTTTTCCCCGCTTACGTCGTGCTTCCCCTCGTGTATTTGACAAGGAGAACAGCATGTCTAATCAAGTGCCGGCAGTCCACCGGCGACTGGCGATTCGCGGGGATGTGATTCTTCCCGGAGATGCCGAATACGACTCCGCGCGGCGGGTACATAATTTACTGCATGATCGCTTTCCTGCTGTGATTGTGCGCCCGGTTGATGCCGATGATGTTGTGTCCGCCGTGCGGTATGCGTCAGAAAATGGGCTGACGATTGCGGTGCGCGGTGGCGCTCACAGCGGCGCGGGGTATGGGACTATCGATGACGGGTTGGTGATCGATCTCTCACGAATGCGCGCTATTTCTGTGAATCCTGCGGCGCGTGTGGCACGCGCTCAAGGGGGGATTACCGCCGGAGAATTTACCGCCGCTACGAGTCCGCATGGTTTGGTCACGCCGTTTGGTGATGCGCCGACGGTTGGTGTGGGCGGAATCACGATCGGGGGCGGCGTCGGCTATCTGACACGCAAATTGGGGATGACGATCGACTCGCTGCTTGCGGCAGAGATTGTCACGGCGGATGGGCATAAGATCCGCACCAGCGAAACCGAACATCCTGACCTGTTCTGGGCGATCCGCGGCGGCGGCGGCAATTTCGGGATATTGACAGAACTCGAATTCAGACTGCATCCGGTCAATATGGTGCTTGGTGGTCCGCTGTTCCTGCCAGCAACGCGGGAAACGGTGCGGGGCGTGATTGAACTGACGCAAAAAGCGCCTGAAGACCTGACGACGATTTCGGCTGTGATGCGGTTTATGCCTTCGCCGATGATGCCCGAAGCGGTTCACAATCGGGTGACATTGATGGTGATTCCTGTGTGGGCTGGCGATCTGGATGCGGGACAGCAGGTGTTAGCGCCATTCCGCGCGCTTGCAACACCGTTTGCAGATTTTATCCACCCGACGCCATTTATCGGTATGTATGAGGAGGGCGGCGGACCGGGAGAACATTACACGAGTCTTGTGCGCTCGTTCATGGGGAATTCGCTTGATGATGCGGCGATTGATGCCATGCTCGATCACTTTGCGGCGGATCGTGTGCCGTCGCAGCGATCGATGACAGTCGCTCAGATTCGTGTGTTGGGGGGCGCGATGGCGCGTGTTCCGTCGGATGCGACGGCATTTTCGCATCGGGACGCGCAAGTGTTGATCGGGTTTGCGGCGGTCGGGTTTGATCCGTCGGAATATCCGGCGCATCTCGCATGGGTGGAATCGCTGTATAACGCGGTTCGCCATCACGCGACCGGAAGCTATCTCAATTTCCTTGAGGATGAGGGCGATTCTCGTATTCGGCAGGCGTATTCCGCAGCTACTTACCAACGGTTGGCTGAGGTAAAGCGGCGTTACGATCCGAACAACCTTTTCCGCCATAACCCGAACATCGCCCCCGCTAAAGCATAAACATTCGCGCATGAGCGGGAAGGTGCCGGTGCGCCTTCCCGCTTTTTTTGAGTACAATCGGCGCAGCTTATCAACACACGCTGAAATGACTGCATGATGACACCTCCACGCCAAGACCTTTCCACTCAACTGCTATTGACTGCCTCACGACTTGCATCGCTCACATGGCCGATTGCGGCGCGACTCTTGCCCGAAGCGCTGGAAATTGACGAGAGCCACTCTTTATGGACGAGCGAAACACCCGACTATCAACCTACTCCGCCGCTGCGCCAGAATATCAGCGCCGATTTGGTCATCATCGGCGGGGGATTTACCGGCGTATCGACGGCGTATCATTTCAGCCAGCGCTACCCGGAAAAGCGCGTTGTGCTGCTGGAGGCGCGTTCGCTTGCTAATGGCGCGAGCGGTCGCAACGGCGGCTTGATGCTCAATTGGCTGGCGATGAGCGGCGATTATGGCGATGAACTGACGGCGCGTATTTATCAGATGACAGCGGCGGGTATTCAAACCATCCGCGAGATCATCACACGGCACAACGTTGTCCTGCGCGTGGCGCTCAAAACCTGGGAAGACTATGCGATCATGGCGATGGTAGAAAGCGGCCTCGGGATCAGCATCCTCCCCGAGTTGATCCTG
>CALBRY010000538.1 GCA_937927665.1 uncultured Chloroflexota bacterium | reverse complement strand
AACAGCCTATTTACTCAGCTTGGGCGGCTCGGGGTGCGTCCCAACGGAAACGGCAGCGCAACCCCGAACGCAGGTACGCAGCTTTCGCTGTTTGCGATGGAAGAGCAGTTGGTCGAACCGAAACCATCAATTCCGGCGAATGTGCCAACCGTTGTTGTCGATACGCCGGAAAAACTCACCGCACTGGTCGAAGCGCTCAACAAAGCCGCGCTGATCTCCTTCGATACCGAATCGACCAGCAAAGACAAGATGGCGGCGGAATTAGTCGGTATTTCGCTGTCGGTGGATGGCGAAAACGGCTATTACATTCCGGTTGCACATCACAACGGCACACAGCTTCCCATGCAAACCGTGCTTGATGCGCTCCGTCCACCGCTGACCAATCCGGCGATCCCCAAAACCGCGCATAACGCCGTGTATGATCTTGTGGTCTTGCAGCGGCACGGAATCGATGTCAGCCCGATCACGTTCGACACGATGATCGCCGAATGGGTGCGCGATCCGCTCAGTGATGCGCTTGGCTTAAAACGGTTGGCACGGGTGCGGCTCAACAAAGACATGACGCCGATCGAAGAATTGATCGGCAAAGGCAAAAACGAAATCACGATGGCGCAGGTCGCTATCGACACAGCGGCGAATTACGCGGCGGCGGATGCGGTGTTTACGCTCCAGCTTGTGCCGCTTCTGCAAGCAGATTTAGACCCGAAACCGGATGATCCGGCAGTCGATGCCTTGTGGGGCACTACGAATCCGCCTACACCGCTTGACGTATTCACCGCACTTGAAATGCCGCTCATCCCGGTGATTGCGGATATGGTTCAAACGGGTGTGCTGCTCGATGTGCCGTTTCTCCGCGAAATGAGCGTCCGCTTAAGTGAGCAGCTTGCCAATATTCAAGATGAAGTGGATGGGCTTGCAGGCGGCTACGGGCGGATCAACATCAACAGCCCCAAGCAGTTGAACGATGTGCTGTTCGGCAAACTTGGCTCAAAGGTCGAGGGGTTACGCAAGACGACGCACGGCTATTCCACCGATGCCGCCACACTTGAAGAACTGCGCGGTCAGCACCCGATCGTTGATCACATCCTGCAATACCGCGAATTGAGCAAACTGCAAGGAACGTATGTCGATGCGCTCCCGGCGCTGATCAACCGGCAAACCGGACGCGTTCACACGGATTTTAACCAGACGGGTGCAAGCACCGGACGCATGAGCAGCAGCAACCCGAACCTGCAAAACATCCCGATCCGTACTGAAGTAGGACGCGAAGTGCGCGGTGCATTTATCGCGCCGCCGGGGTTCAAACTGCTGTCGGTCGATTATAGTCAAGTTGAACTGCGGATCATGGCGCACATCAGCCAAGAGCCAACGCTGCTTGAAGCATTCCGTCAGGGTCAGGATATTCACGCGGCGACAGCGGCGGTGATCCATAATGTGCCGCTCGAATCGGTGACGAAAACCCAGCGTATTTTCGCCAAACGGGTGAATTTCGGCATTCTGTACGGCATGGGAGCCTTCCGGTTAGCCCGTGACAGCGATCTGACATTGGGGCAAGCGCGGGAGTTCATCGAGACGTATTTCAAGCGTCTCCCCGGTGTTAAGCGCTACATCGATGGCACAATCGAATTGGCAAAACATCAGCGCTTTTTGACGACGATGTTTGGGCGGCGGCGGCAGTTCCCCGGCTTATTCGCGGGCAATCGTAATCTCATCGCCTCCGCCGAACGTGAAGCGATCAACATGCCGATTCAAGGCACGGCGGCGGACATTATGAAGCGGGCGATGATTCGTTTGCACGAGGAGCTAAACCGCCGCGATCTGGGTGCGCGGCTGCTGCTCCAAGTACATGACGAACTTGTGCTGGAAGTGCCGGATGATACACTGCGCGAAACGGCTGAACTGGTGGTCAGCGTCATGGAAAACGCGGCGGAACTAACCGCGCCGCTTAAAGCAAACGCGGCATACGGTCAAAATTGGCGCGATCTATCGGATGTTTTCAACTAATGCAGAGATTCGGTGATGACACAGCAGCAGCGAAAACTACTCATCTACGAGCTTGATTTTACTCCGGAAGACCTCGCCGCCAATCGTCGCGGCGAGGTCAGCGAACGCCAGCGCGAACGCTTGACTCAATGGGATCGCGGTGTTCGCCAGATGATCGGTTGGGCGCTGATGATTTTCGCGCTCCTTACCGCCGGGATGATCGGCTTTGAATTTCTCCGCACAGGCGGCACACTCGAATTGTTTGCGCGGCGGCAAACCCCGTTTATGTTGATTATTCTCGCGGTGTTTATCGGTGTATTGATCTTGATCACGTTGATCCTGATGATCAACAGCCGCGCCGTCAAACGCGGCAAGATCACGCTGATTGATGGGAAAGTGCGTGTCGAAACGTTTGATGTTGCCATGCGCGGCGCGCCGCCGTATAAACTCACAACGGTTCGGATCGAACGCGCTTTATTCCGGTTTCTGTATCCGTCCAGCGCATCCCACTTTGTTGATGGCAAGCGTCATCGCATCTATTTGATCCGCGTGCCGCTGTTTGCCCGCCCGATCCCGCTCTCCGTCGAACGGCTATAAATTACATCACAGAATTGTCAGCTCAGGGGCGTGGTAAACCTGTAGCGTCGTGATATACTTTCCCTAAAGGGGATAGTCATGCAGCATTTCATCGATCTAGCGGATTATTCAAGCGCAGAAATACATGCGTTGGTTACGCGTGCGCTTGAACTGAAACATGAATGGCAGAACGGCGGGAATGCGCCGGTTCTGAAAGGGAAAGTGCTGGCGATGGTTTTTCAAAAACCGTCCCTCCGCACTCGCGTCTCATTTGATGTCGGTATGCAGCACCTCGGCGGCTCTGCGCTCAACCTCGGTCCTGATGAAATAGGACTCGGCAAGCGCGAAAGTGTGGCAGACGTAGCACGCTCACTTTCGGCATTCACACAGGGCATTATGGCGCGCGTCTTTGATCATGATCATCTGACGCAGCTTGCCGAATGGGGCAGTGTCCCCGTGATCAACGGCTTGAGCGATCTTCAGCATCCATGTCAGGCGCTTGCCGACGTGCTGACGATTCACGAGCGTTTCGGCACGGTGGAAGGCATCCGCGTCACATTTGTGGGTGATGGCAATAATGTCGCGTTTTCGCTGGCGCAAGCCGTGGCGTATCTGGGCGGGCATTTTACGCTTGCTGCCCCGAGCGGTTACACGTTCAGCGAAGAACGTATGGACAGCGTCGCGGAAATCGCGGCGAAAACGGGCGGAACCGTTCAGCTTTATGAAAGCCCACAAGAAGCGGTGACCGGCGCACAAGTCGTGTATACCGATACATGGGTGAGCATGGGGCAGGAACATGAAGCTCAGCGCCGTCTGAGAACGTTCCAACCGTATCAGGTGAACCGTGATTTGCTCAACTGCGCGGATAAAGACGCAATTGTGATGCACTGCTTGCCCGCACATCGTGGACAAGAAATCACGGACGAAATCGCAGACAGCCATCAATCGGTGGTATTCCAGCAGGCGGAGAATCGACTGCACGCGCAAAAGGCGGTTCTCGTCGCGCTGATGGGCTGATGCAAAGCCCGGAGTAAGCAGCCGTACAGCATTCGACATTGATCGGGTTTAGCAAGGTGAGGGGTCGATGCCCGGAAATCGTGAAGCCTACGAAAACGCGATGAATGCGGGGCATAATGCCGCGTGGGATCTGGAGTGGATGAGCGCTGTCGCGGCTTATGGTCGCGCGGTTCAAGAGTTCCCCGAAGACCCCGAAGCCCATATTCATCTGGGCTTGGCGCTGCTTGAATTAGGACGCTTGGAAGATGCCCTGAAGGTGTATAACCGGGCGCATCATCTCGCGCCGAACGATCCTATCCCGCTTGAAAAAAGCGCGGATGTGCTGGAGCGTATGGGGCGTCTGCGTGAAGCTGCGACTCAGTACATCAACGTAAGCGAAGTCTATCTCGGTCAGCGTGATCTGGATAAGGCGATCGGAAACTGGGAGCGGGCGACCCGTCTTACACCCGGTTTGATCCCGATCCATGCCAAACTCGCGCAAGCCTATGAGCGCATCGACGACAAAAAGAAGGCGATCCGCGAGTATTTGACCCTCGCGTTCAACTTCAAACGCGTGAACGATGTCGAAAAAGCGATCAAGGCAACACAGCGCGCCTTGCGGTTGGATAAGAATAATCCACAGGTGTTAAACACGCTGCGGGCGCTCGAAACAGGCAGTGATATTCTGCCGCCCACAGACGAGGCAACTGGTGTTCCGGCGCGCAGTGCCAGCTTCGACCGTGACGCAAAGACGGGCAAACGTGCCACGCAGTCCCGCCCATCGATGAAGATCGAAACGGGCGAAAGCGATCCGTTAGGACCTATGGGCGAATCGATGACACACGCCCTAAACCTGCTGGCAACCTACATCATGGAAGGCAACGCGCTTGACGCGGCATCTGATGCGATGGCAGCAATGGAAGCCCATCGCCAAGGTGATTACGACCGCGCGATTCAAGCGTATCAGAAAGCCGAACCGCGACTGCGGCATCCCGCGCTCAAGATGAATATCGGCGCGCTGCTGATGCTGCGTGATCGTTCCGCCGAAGCGAGCAAGCCGCTCATGGAAGTCGTCGGGCATCCTCAGCTTGGCGCTGGCGCGCTGCATGCGCTCGGTCAAGCGGCATTTAAGACCGGACGCCAGCGCGAAGCCTGCCGTTTCTTGATCCAGAGCTTGCAGACGGTTGATACCAATCTCACCGTTGATGCTGACGAAGCCGCCGAACTCACCGGCACGTACCGCGAACTGCTGAACGCGCTCAATTCGGTCAACGATGAAGTGTTGGCGAACATCAACCGCCGCTTTATCGAACTGCTGCAAGGCAAAGACTGGAAACAGCGTGTCGCTGACACCCGCCGCCAACTTTCCGAAACGATGGAAGAGCAGGGCGTTAAGGGTGTGCTGGATATTCTCGCGGCAGAGCGCGGCGACAAACTCAGCGAAGCTGTCGGCGCAATTGATCGTTATCTGCGGCGTGGTCAGCTTACGCTGGCGATGGACGAAGCGCACCGCGCTGTCGAGTTTTCGCCATCGTATCTGCCTATTCATACCCGCATGGCAGAAATCATGGTACGCGAAGGGCGTATGCGCCCTGCCATCCAGAAATACAACGTCGTCGCCAAGGCATATCTCGCACGCGGCGAAAATGACCGCGCAGCGGCAATCCTGACCGAAGTCTTGCAGATGGCTCCGCTCGATGTCAGCATCCGCGAAAGCCTGATCGATCTGCTGGAGACAGAAGAAAAATGGGCTGAAGTGCTGGATCAGACGATCGATCTGGCAGACACCCATCACCAGCTTGGCAACGTTGATATGTCGCGCGATACCTATCAAGCGGCAGAACGACTCGCCAATCGTATCGGCGCGCCAGTCGATAAGAACGTGCGAATCAAGCATCGTCTTGCTGATCTCGAACAAGCCCGTCTCGATTTGCGCCGCGCCCAAAAGATGTACGAAGAAATCATCGCGATTGCGCCGGATGACGAACGCGCGCACCGGATGCTGGTCGATATGAATTACCGTCAGGGCAACCAGATTGAAGCGATCCGGCGTTTGGATAAGCTCCTGAGCGTGTATGCGCGCAACAAGCAGATCAACCGGATCACCCAGCTTCTTGAAGAACTGGTCACGCTGTACCCGAACGACATGGGACTCCGCTCCCGGTTGGCGCAAATCTATAAGCAGTTGGGGCGCACCCACGATGCGATCGTGCAGCTTGACGCGCTCGGTGAACTCCAGCTTGAAGCCGGACTTCATAAAGAGGCGGCGAACACCATTCGCCAGATTGTCGGGTTAAGCCCGGAGAATGTCGAAGATTACCGCAAACTGTTGGGACAGTTAGGCGGTTAGTTTGGAGAAAACACGCGCGTGGATTTGCGCTACTTCCTGACCAGTTTAACAGCGGGCGATGTGCTGGATATTCTGCTCGTCGCCTGTGTGTTTTTCACGCTCAGTTTTTTCGTGCGTGGAACTCAGGCGATGGCGCTTCTGCGCGGGTTGGTGCTGTTATTCGGTGCGGCGGTAGTCGTCAGCAGTCTGTTTGATCTGGTCGCTGTGCGCTGGCTGCTCGAACGTGGTTTGACGGTCTTGTTTGTCGCCGTTCCGGTCATTTTTCAGCCAGAACTGCGCCGCTTACTAGAGCAGTTGGGGCGGGCGGGCTTTTTGATGAGGCGGGGCGCACCCGAATCGGCGCGTGCGCGCATTATTGATGATGTGTGTCAAGCAGCCGAGCGCCTAAGCGAACGGCGGCACGGCGCGCTGATCGTGTTAGAGCGCAGCAGCAGCTTACAGGAATATATCCGCACCGGCATTTCCCTCAATGGCGATGTAAGCCCGCAGCTTTTCCTAACGATATTCTGGCCCAAAACCGAACTCCATGACGGCGCGGCGATCGTTGACCGTGCCGGAAAAATCGCGTCGGCGGCATCAGTGCTGCCGCTTTCATCAGCCCGCAATCTCGGTCAGCCGAAGCTCGGTACACGTCACCGCGCCGCCATCGGCTTAAGCGAAGTCAGCGATGCAATCTGCGTCATCGTCAGCGAAGAAACCGGACGCATCTCGATTGCGAACGGCGGGCGATTGATTCCGCGTCTCGATTCAAAACGCATGCGAACGATCCTGAGCGCGCTGTATGGGTCAGATCGCACACAGGCGCTTACACTCCCTCAGCGTGTGCGCGAACAGGTGAACGATCTGGTGATTCGGCTGCGCGAGCGCAAGAATACATAAACCATGCAGAAGAACTTCCGCGCGCTCTTTCTCGAAAACGTGATCTGGTTTACCGGATCGCTGCTGTTAGCGATCATGGTATGGATCATCGCGGTTTCGCAGAATGATCCGGTCGAGCAGTGGCGGCTCAGTCAGCGCGTGCCGATTCGGGTAATGGTGCCGGATGGTATCATCGTCACCGATCAAAGCGAAATGACGGCATCGGTTCAGCTTCAGGCACAGCGCAGCGTGCGCGAGGCGCTCGAAGCCGATGATCTGATCGTGAGTGTGGATGTGCGCGATCTATCGCCCGGTACGCACATTGTCCCTTTGAATGTCCAAACGGTGAGACAGGCGCTCGTTGTTGATACGTCACCGCGTCAGATCACCGTGAGCATCGAAGTTGAAGAATCACAACTAAAACCTGTCGAAGTTATCATCGCTGCCGAACCTCCCTTCGATTATCGTTATGGCGATGCCCAGTTTAGCGTGCTGCAAGCTGTCGTAACTGGTCCGCTCAGCCTGGTGGAGCAGGTCGAATCGGCGCGGGTTTCGCTCGATCTCACCGATCAGCGTTCGACGTATCAGGGCGCGGCACGTATTGAACCAGTTGATGTGAACGGGAACATTGTCCAAGGCGTCACGCTTGAACCATCCGCCATTGATGTGACAGTTGCTATCGAACCGCGTGATGATGTCAAACCGATGAGTGTGTTTGTTCCGATTGAAGGCGATCTCCCACAAGGGTATGTTTTGCGCTCATTCGGTTATGATCCGCAGCAGGTCTACATCAGCGGTCCGCCAGATGTTCTGGAATCGATTGGGGATACGCTGTTCACCCCTCCTGTTGATTTCAGCACACGAACAGGCGACTTTGAAATCTCGATCCCGATCGAACTCCCTGATTCGCGCCTGATCCTGATCCCGAACCGTAACGTCACTGTGACCGTTGGCATCGAGGCGCAGATCGTGACACGCCAGTTAGACGCTGTTCCTGTACAGGTGATCGGTATGACGGCGGGGGTGGATGTCCAGATTGTGCCGGAATTGGTGACAGTTTTGCTGACCGGACCACAAGCCACACTCGAATCGCTCCGCCCGATCGATGTCCGCGTGATCGTCGACGTCAGCACTTTAAATTCGGGCGATAGTGCTTCCTTGATCCCGCTTACCACCATAGGCGACGGCACACTGGCGAACGTCAATGTGCAGGTGATCCCGGCGGCGATCGATGTTCGTATGAGCGCGGAAGGCACGCCAGAAGCAACCGCGCCCCCTTGATCAAATCCCGTGGGTTTCGCCCCTCCGTGATTCCCCCGTTCGTCTGATAGAATAAGCTGTTCCATTCGATTTAGCGCAAAAGAGGCAGGGAGATGGCGCGAAAACCGCTGATCGCCCTTGTGGGTCGCCCGAATGTGGGCAAAAGTACGTTATTCAATAAGCTGGTCGGCGAGCGTATGGCACTCACGGATGATGTGCCGGGGACGACGCGCGACCGTTTGCAGTGGGAATTTGAGTGGCGCGGGATTTATTTCAATGTGGTCGATACAGGCGGCATTGAAGTCTATCAGCCGCGCGGCGAACAGCGCGTGATCAGCGAAGGCAGTGCGGAATTTGTCCCGCAGATCAAAGCGCAGGCGATGATGGCTGTTCAAGATGCGGATGTTGTCATCCTTGTCGTGGATGCGGTTGCTGGAATCACTGCCGCCGACGAAGAGATCTCCACCATTCTACAAAAGACGAAAAAACCCGTCTTGGTTGCCGCGAACAAAGTTGATCACATCAACCGAATGCTTGAAGCGGTTGAATTCTTCTCGCTTGGCTTGGGAGAAGTTTACCCGATCAGCTCGATTCATGGCTTGGGCGTTGGCGATCTGCTCGATGCTGTCTATGAGTCGCTCCCCGACGACCTTAAGAAGATTGATGATCCTGCCGAAGATGATCACCTGAAGATTGCCATTGTCGGGCGTCCGAATGTGGGCAAAAGCAGTTTGGTCAACAAGCTGTTAGGCGAGGATCGCGTGATCGTCAGCCCGATTGCCGGAACAACCCGCGATGCGATTGACTCAACGATTTCGTATTACGGGGAATCGATCACCTTGATCGATACGGCGGGCATCCGGCGGCGTGGGCGCATTGAGCCGGGGATCGAAAAATACAGTGTGATCCGTGCCATGCGTGCTATCGAACGCGCCGATGTTGCGCTCCTGCTCATCGATGCGGTTGAAGGTATCACCGATCAGGATATGCACGTTGCCGGGTATATCATGGAAGCGGGTAAGAGCATTGTACTGCTCATCAACAAGTGGGATGCGGTCGAAAAGGACAGCATGACGCTGGTTGAGTTTGAGCGCGAAGTGCGCGGTAAATTCGATTTTCTACCCGATCCGCCCGTTATTTTCATCAGCGCCCTCACCGGACAGCGTATTCATCAGGTGTTGGAAACCGTTCAAAAAGTTTGGGAAAATCGGCATTTCCGCATCCCAACTTCTGAACTCAACCGGATTGTGCGTGACGCGATGACGACTCACACGCCGCCTGTACGCGGAACGCGCCGCCTGAAAATCCTGTATGCTTCTCAGGTTGCGGCGAACCCGCCTGTGATTCTATTCCATGTCAATGATGTGAAATTGGTTCACTTTACCTACAAGCGGTTCTTGGAGAATCAGATTCGGCTTTCATATCCATTTTCGGGGACACCGCTGCGGATGAGTTTCCGCAACCGTGACAGCGAACCTTAAACCGTCTGCGCCAGTAGTTCGTAGACTTCGACTGGTTTTGTGCGGTTCTTAAGCGTCAAGCTGCCGATTTGCTGAAGCTGCGCGCTGCCGTTGACGTTCAAGCGCAGCGCGAATGCTTCTTCGACGAGGATTTGCCCCGGTTTTGCGGCTTCTTGCAGCCGTTTGGCGACGTTCACAACATCGCCGATCGCCGTGTAGTTAATCGCT
>CALBRY010000537.1 GCA_937927665.1 uncultured Chloroflexota bacterium | reverse complement strand
CGAATCTTCAGACTGCACCTTGCTCCACTCTCTACCGGATTTTCAAGTCATGGAGTGCGGTTTTACGCGCTCGTCGCTCCTGAGGCGGGCAGCACCGAAAGTACCCTGCAAATCTACACTATTCCCGGAGGTGAATTGAGCCGCAGTATCCCGACTCAAGCGGGCGGACGAATTTTCCCCGGATATGATGGACGGTATGTTGGATTCAATGCCGCAAGCGGTGCGGGGTCAGATTCCGTCCTCGGCGTAATCGATTCGGAGACTGGGGCGATCAGCAATCTTTTCAGCGAGGCAATGCCGCCGTTCACGCTTGACGATTGCACGGCAGTCGAAGGAGACACCAACACTTCATTGGATGTGATCACAGGCTGGCATCAGATCAGCGATATTGTGTGGCTGCCCGATGGCGTGACGTTTATCGCGGTCAGCAGCTACATCGGGCAAGGCGTAGATGAGGGGCAGGAAGCGCGCTGTGAATTCACCGCCAGCCGCTTGAGAATGTACCGCGTGGACGGCGGCTAAGACGCGCTGAGTTAAGTCCCATAAGACCGCAAAGGGTAAAAACCTGCGTTCTTTGCGCTTTTCACCCATAATGGCAGTATTGCTGATGTAACGGAGGATACATGACGAACCGCAAGATCATGCGCTGCGTGTATATGATCAGCCTACTGTTCGCGCTGACCGTGATAGGTGCTCAGGCGCAAGAAAACGCCCCTACGCTCACCCTTGTTCAAGATGCGATCACCGGATTCGACTGTACAGTTGGTGCTGCGCTCCAACCGGACGGCAATGCCATGTGGGCAATGTTGGTTGACTGCCACCGCGAACATTACGCGCTGCACAGCTTTTCTACCCTTACAGGTGAGCGGATCGGAGATCCGATCCCGGCATTTGACGATCCGAATACCGATTACTTTCGCCTGTTCAGCAGCAATACGCTGATCGCACAACCTGACGGAAATCTGCGGCTGATATTGGACGGCAATATCAACGATTTGCCCGTCTCGTACACGATCAACCCGCAGACAGGCGAATCGATCATGAATCTGGAGGATGACGCGCAGTTAGGCGCATTCGTCCGCGAATTCACCCCGTATATGGAAGGGCTTTCGTTTAGTGCTGATCACCGGTATCTTGCCGCGGTGGATGATGACAATACAGATGTGCTTGATATGGAATCGCGTTCGTTGTTGTTCACGCTGCCTTATGCAACAACGTCCGTTGGTTTCGATACGTCTGGGCGGTTGTATGTAGTGACTTCTGGTGACGCCGCCACGACGGGATTTGTGCTCAACGTGTACAGCTTGCCCGACGGTACGCTGATCCAAAGCTATCTCTTGCCGTATGGTGGAATCCCGTACCCCAATGCTGATGGGCGTTTTGTCGCGTTGGAAACCGGGGGCGATGAAACGCTGCTCGGCGTACTCGATACGACAACGGGGATATTCAGCAATATGATCTCACAAATGATGCCGCCCTTTACGGCGGGTGACTGTATCGTGCGCGATCCCGTTACCGATTCAGCACTTGATCTTTCAGCAGGGCGTTTGTGGATGAGAGATTTGGTGTGGCTGCCGGATGGTGAGACGTTCGTTACCCTCAGCGAGTACGTTGGCGATGGAATGACTCAAGGGCGCGAGAATGGCTGCGAAACGACCGCAACCCGTCTGCGCATTTATCGCGTAGGCGAATAGCAGCAGCGTCTAGGCGATTTCGATAAAGGGAACATTTTTGAGGCGGGCGGCACGGTCGGCGGGTAACGCGATCAGCCGCCCGTCGTCGTCCGGGTCAAGTGCGAGCGTGGTGAATGCGAGCGCCCGATCCGCGAATGGGTTGAGCTTCGGCGTGAGTTCGATCAAGTTGGTGAGGAATGTCGAACGGGTGACGAGCATCAGCAAACATGCCTCGACAAAGCGCCATTTTTCCGGCGTGTAATCGCTGACGAGGATCGTCTGCGGTTTCCACAAGGTGGCGGGGCGGCGGGCGTTGCTGTGCTTGCGGAACAGGAGTTCCCAATCGTGTGAGCGGAGTTTACGCTCCGCTTCCTGAGTGATCGCCGCTGGAAGTGCCGCCAATCGCGCCGCGAGATAGGCGGCGTGTTCCTCGAAGGTGAATACGTGAATCAAGGCGCGGCGAATGCCCGTGCGCCCCATCTCGTCAATTTGATCCGTGCCGCTTACTTCACACGCGGCGACTCGAC
>CALBRY010000536.1 GCA_937927665.1 uncultured Chloroflexota bacterium | reverse complement strand
AGGCGGCGCAGATAGCGATAATCGAGAATTTGAAACAGTTTCTCGCGCGCCCACGGGGTCGCATTCTCCGTCCCCAGATCATCAAGCACGAGAAACGGCACATTCCGAATGATCTGAAACCGTTGATCAAGGGTGGTGCGCGTGTTTGGCTCAAACGCGGTACGCAGATAATCGAGCAAATCCGGCACGCTCACGAATACGACTTCGCGCCCGACATTTTTCCACGCATTGGCGATCGCCGCCGCGAGATGCGTTTTTCCGCCGCCAACCGATCCGCCGAGGATCAACCAGTGACCGCGCTGATCCTGTGTGTAATTCTGGGCGACCGCGTACACATTTTCGAGATTGCGGCGCTGATCCGGGCTTAGCCCCGGCTCGATCTCGAAGCTCTCAAAGCGCATGTGAGCATACGCATTCAGGTTCTTATAGATCGGGTCGCGTTCACGCTCCGCCTGAATCCGGTAATCAGGCGCGTCGATCGCGCGCTGTACGGTGAGCGTGCGATCCAGCAGACGGCTTTTAATACGCGCATCCATGCGGTCGATATCGGCGTTGGTGGTGATCACGGTCGGCAGGCGCATGGTATAGCGATGATTAAAGAGTTGGAACAGCTTTTCCTGTGCCCACGCGCTCGGATTTTCTGTGCCGAGATCGTCCAGTACCAACACGGGCGCACTGCGTACCCGTTCGAAAAGCTGGTCATAACCTTCTTCGCTGCTCGGCGCATACGTCGCCCGCAGGTGATCGAGCAGATCAGGCACGGTGATAAACAGCACCGTATCGCCTGACTCAAGCCGCGCATTGGCGATCGCCGCCGCCAGATGCGTCTTGCCGACTCCGCAGCCGCCCTGAAGCAAGAACCAGCCTGACGGTTCTTGCGCGTATTCCACAGCGGCATTAAAAGCCGCCTCCACCGATGCCGATTCTCCCATATCCCACGCATCGGAATCGATCTGGAAATTTTCGAATGTTTTATCTGCCAGCGCTTCCAAGTTGCCGAGCTTGCGGAGCGTCTGCTGACGACTCCGATCAGTCACGGCATGACCGCGCGGACACGGGAGGAGCTTACCAAAATCAGGGTGTTCAACGGGCAGGTTATAGCGCACGTAACCTAAGCCGCCGCATATGGGGCATACGCTGTCACTGCCAATCGCGTCCGGGTCGAAATCCGCCCCGCCGCTGTTACCGGGGGAGATACCATTCGTCATGGGGTTCAGATGATCCTTGAGCGGTCTCACCGGCTTTTCCCTCCTGCTCGCGGCGTTTTAGCACCGCTTGAATATAGCGCCAACTGCGCGCATTGTTTTCGACGGCGGCGCGGATTGCTTCTTCCACCCACCCCTGCGGATAGGAGCGCTCGGCATCTTTGAGCGCATCAGCGATGAGCGGGGTCAGCGCGCCGATATTTTCTTCGTACAGGCGGTAAATATTCGGGCGTTCCGGCAGAATCTCAACAGGTGTGTCGGATTGCCCCGGCTGCCACTGTCCCGCGTTGATCTGCATAACGGCGGCGCGCCCCGGTTCAGCATTGACGAAATAAAGCGTTTCCGTCTGCCCATCAAGGATCACATCAGCAGACAGGAGCGCCCCTCGTTCGACCGCTTTCGCCAGCGCCCGTGTGAGCGTCACTTCCGGCGGCGCATTCGGATCAGCGGCGCGCATGCCGTCGATCAATGCGGCATCGACGGCGTATTCTTCGGCGCGCAAATAACGATACTGCCCTTCGCGCTGCTGGATCGCCCAGAAGGTAAACAAAACGACTTTGAGTTCCGCCACGTCATCAATCAGCGGCATCAGTTCGGTGATAAACGCGGCGGGCAGGGTGAATACTCGCGGTTTACCGGGCGAGAAACCGGAAAAGGGGGTCATAGGCTGCTCAAATCAATCGTTTGGGTGCGTGCATCGCTGAACTTGGTCAGCGACTTTTCAAAATGCAAGTTGATCGTCCCGGTAGGTCCATTGCGATGCTTTGATATGATGACTTCCGCCATATTTGGGAATTCGGTCGCTTCGTTGTAGATCGCATCGCGGTATAGAAAGATTACGATATCCGAGTCCTGCTCGATGCTGTTATGAACCACTATATCCGCCGCGATAAAATTGCTGTGCGGCGGAACGGTCAGATCAAACACTTCTTCTTCGCCATCCGGCACAATCGAGAGAATCCCGTCCCAATAGACGTGGGACTTGCCCTCACCCCGGACGCTTCGCGTCCCGCCCCTCTCCGTTCACAGAGAGGGGCA
>CALBRY010000535.1 GCA_937927665.1 uncultured Chloroflexota bacterium | reverse complement strand
TGCCTGCAAATCGAGAATGCGCCCATACAATTTGATGCGGGCGTGCTGTGCTTTCATCTTGCCGATTGACCAATCGCGCAGCCATTGATCGACCTGCACGGGCTTCAAATTCGGCGGCATTTCTCCGGCTTTGGCGAACTGATCGCGGATGTAATCCATGATCGGTTCAATCATTTGGCGCATGATTCCGGCGTCGCGGTCGGTCGCAAAGGTCATACTTTCCGCGTCAATTTTACCGTTGCGGACAGTGTAGGTGTCATATGTGCCATGCCCCGCATCGTGAATGTGTACCTGCCCCGTCAATGAGTCGTCGCCTTCGTGAATCGTGGACGGAATCAGCACATCGTTTCCGTTGGCGTCATACGCATACGCGCTGAATGCTCCCACACCCTCCGGCACGACAATCACCTTGCCGATGATGAACGTGCGCGGCTTCTTGTCGTAACTCATGCGGATTGTCCACGCACCAGACTTGTCTTTCGCCTCGCCCATGCGCAGATTCTGCTTGATGGTTTTGGCGACCTGGTTGACCATTCCGGGCGGCGCAGATGTGACAATTGTCAGCGGCGTATCTTCGGGCGCATTCAGCGCGGCAAGGAGACACAACAGCATGAAAATGTGAATTTCTGACCCATAGCGCTCAGCGGTGTTGACGAAGGTTTCCGGCGGATATTTGCTCAAGTCCCAAATGCCGTCACCGATGCCGAACCGACCCGCCGCGACATCGGCATACACCATTTCATTCATGCCAATCGAGGTCACATCGGTATTCATGCTGTATCCGGTGACAGGGACGCGCACATTCGGAATCATGAAGTATTGCAGTTCGCCATTGACCAAATGCCACGCGCTGGACGTGCCATTTCCGCCATCCCATGTGATAATCGTGGGATCGAGTTCCCACTGAAAATCGATGCTCGAAGCGTCAGCCGGGGACATTGGAATCAGCACTTTAGTCGGTTTGTAACGGATCATGCGCGGTCTCCTTGCGGTTGGTTTTTTCATGGCTCGGACAGTCGAATGGTGCGAAATCGGTCAAAAACGGGTCTGTTTATGTGTTTGTATATATATAGGGGGGTCTTTTTTTGAGATATTCATGAAAAACAACCCTCCAAAGACCCTGTAAAGCATAACTTTAGTTTGGGAATACACCTATAATCTAGCATACACACTAGGGATTGTAAAGCAAAAAGGCATATGAAAACATATAAACCTGGAGACGTTGCTACAGCACTTGGGGTTAGTATCAGTTCAATCAGGAACTGGACTGAACAACAGGAGTTTCAAGAGTTTTTATCTGACATGGCAAAACGAGAAGGCGATTTTGTAAACGCGAAGCAGCGCGAATACACGCAGCAAGACCTCTACGTGATGAACACCATCGCCAAGCAGAAAAGCCGATTTAATAGCTGGGATGACATCGCAGAGTCTATTCGTCAGGGGAATGTCGATACTGAACTTCCCGCATCCGCAGCGCTCGTTCAGCCGATGACGGTTGCAGAAGGATTTGCCGATGCGATCATCCTGCGCCAGCAGCTCCAGATGATGGAGAAGGGGCTAGAAGATGCAGAAAACGAAATCGAGCTTCTACGCAAAAAACTTGACGAAGTGCGAGAAGAGGAGCAAGAAAAAGCCCGCGTTCGTGAAGATAAGCTCCATAACGAAATCGTGGAACTGAACCGCCAAATGGCGCGCCTTGAACTGCGTTTAGAGATGGCACAGGATGAGTTAAAGAAAACGGAAACAGACGATGATTAACGATCTAAGAAAGGTTACTGTCAAACAACCGCTTCATACTAAAACATCCGCTTTGAGGACTTGAAGCGGCTGCTTGAAGATTACGGTTTTGAACTCAAACGCACCAGGGGCATGGTGGAGCGAAGATGATGAATAAAACGCTTGAATACTACCAGTCTCTACCGTACACCATCGAACTGACACTCGATGACGACGGCATGTGGTTTGCCGCTATTCCCCTGTTAAAAGGGTGCATGACGCAGGGTGACAGCCGCGAAGACGCGCTCATCATGTTGGATGAGGCAAAAGCGCTGTGGCTCGAAACCGCGCTGGAAGAAGGCATTCCCATCCCTGAACCTACTGAAATTTTATCGTCGTAATGCGTTATCGATAAGGAAACAGTGAAACCAGGAACAGGGGTGAGATTCCTTCCCACCCTCTTGACACGTTCGTATAATGTCTTTGCAGATTCGATCACCGTGCTTGTGTATAAGAACTGTTTAGCGCTACAATAACCCTTAATATGCAGGAAGCGGTTAGACAACTATAACAAGTATCTAACCGATTTTATCTTGACCAAATGTTCTATTTTGCTGAGAATCAAAAGGCGCAGATTTCAAAAACCTGCGCCGTGCACTAGGCAAAAAAAAGCCGCCCCTCTACCACTAGATGATCCTACATCCTGCCAAGAATCCGGATCAAAAAGTGCCACATTGAGGTACGGCAGATAGAACATGACGATTACATTTTAGCACAATTCGGCAGATTGCAACAACTGGGACAAGATTTAATCCCAAATTAAGCCGAATGACCCACCTGTAATCGCCATTGTTCTCCTGCCAGGCGACTTTCCTAATCTGACAACCAGGAAAGCGGCGAGATATGGCACAGCAATCACACCCAATCAGCGCAGAAATCCACCTCTCGACCCATCCGGGACGCGCTCGCCTTCCTAACCCGCACGAAAATATTGCTCAAATTTGTGCTGTCACCGTCAACGGTTGGCGCACACGCTCTTTTTCGCTCGATCAATTGGCGGCACATCTGGATCGCGGCGCATCGGTCGCGCCTGTGTACACCGATGGTCACGCTCGTAACGAATCATTTGCCGAAACATGGCTGATCGCGCTCGACTGCGACGAACCCGGCGAATATGACTCTGTGCGCGCGAATGCCTGGATTCAGCAGTACACCCGAATCGAAGGCGAAACCAAAAGCAGCCAACCGGGGGCAGTCTGTGGGCGTGTATTCCTGATTTTGGCTGAACCGCTGCGCGATGTGGCAGCCGTCAAGAATTTCACGGATCGGGTGCTGTATCGGCTTGAGCAAGACGGAATCGAACTGCACGATAAAGGCGTGAAGGATGCGTTCCGCCCGTATTTCGGATTCAAGACCGGGACAACACACGTCGGGGTAGGGGAGCGGCTCACACCCGCTGATCTGGACTTGCTGCCCGTGCGCCCGACGGCTGCACCGATTTCGCGCCCATCACGTCCCACCGCGACGGGCGATATTGATTGGGACGATGCCCGCGCCGAATGGATCGCCCGTGAGGTAATGCCGCACCTTGACCGGGTATCGCCCGTGATTCGCCAACGCGGGCAGTATCGCCAATGTCCGAATCCGCATCACACCGACGAAAATCCGTCTTTCCGCATCAGCACCCAAAAACACAGCGAAGGCTATCCAGTGTGTTCGTGCAACCTGCATCACGAAAAAGATGCATGGGGCAAGGTCGCCGGGTGGGTGGGCGCGCGCGATTTTAAGACGTGGTTCAGGGAAGAACAACACAAGCCACATGCAGCCGTCCGCGCGCAGAAAACGGACGAATCACCGCGTTTCCATCTGGGCGGCGTGCCGATCAGTTGGAGATCGCAGCTTCTCAGCATCAGCAAAAGCGAAAATCTCGCCCTGCTGTATGAAATCGTAACAGACGCAGCCCGCGCCGGAGACATCGATCCG
>CALBRY010000534.1 GCA_937927665.1 uncultured Chloroflexota bacterium | reverse complement strand
GTCGCCTTTTCTGGCGTTGCTATCGATTATGTTCTGATTTTTCTGCCCGTTGGGATTTATGCCTTTCAAAATGTCCGCTACAACACGTCGCTTCAGCTCTTCGGTGTGATCAGCAACTTCATGATAATCATCGGTGTCCTGTTATTCAGGGCTACGGCGGGCGAGCCTATCCACGACAAAACACCGACGCCAGCCCCGGTTCGCATCGCTTTCTCGATATTCACGATTGCCCTTCTTATCGCAGGGGGCGCATTGGTACTCAAAACACCGAATATTCTTCCGTGGGAAGTATCAACCGGAATCGGCGTTGTGTACGGATGGATGTTCCTCGGTGCGGGTGGCTATTTTGCCTATGGGGTACTGCGTCCGTTTTGGCGGGCAAACGCAGCGGGTCAGCTTGCCGGATTTTTGGCGTATGACATCGTGCTGATTGTGCCGTTCCTCAACTACCTTGCCACGGTACCCGATCGATGGCGGGTCAATCTGATCATTTACTTGATCGTGCTCATCAGCAGCGGCTTATTGGCGATCTACTATCTGTTCGTTTCGCCTGCCACGCGGGTGATTCGCCCTGCCGTGCCGCAGCGACAGCCCGCGTAAGACTATTTCGGCGGCGGCAGTCCGGTTTGAGTTACACGCGGCGGAAGGATTGCCGTCGGCGAAGGGATCGGCGTCTCGGATGGGATCGGCGTGATCGTCGGCGTGTTCGTATCCGTCGGCGTAATACTCGGCGTCAGCGTGATCGTTGGCGTCAAAGTAATCGTCGGGGATGCGGTAAACGTCGGCGTGATCGTCGGCGTCAGCGTGATCGTTGGTGTCAAAGTAATCGTCGGGGTATCGCTCGGCGTGGGACTGGGTCCCGGCGTGTTCGTCGGTGTAAGCGCCGCGACGATATTTCCGGCAGGATCGGTCGGAGTTGGCATAGGTGTCGGGCTAAATTCGGCAGTTGGCTCAAAGCCGGGTCCGGTGATGATCTGAATCCCACTCGCCGTGAACGTGAGATCCACCCGCTGACCGCGATCACCAAATGTCGGCTGTGTTTCGCCGTTGAAGATCACGCGGAGCGCTTCGGCATTACTCGCCGTCAGGGTGATTGTCTGCTGCCCGGGGTATTCAAGAATTGTGCCGGGGCGAACGATCCCGACATAACGTTCCACGCCATCGGATGCTAGGCGCACCCAACTCCGCTGACGGAATTCGACAGTGACGAGCAGCCCTTGACCGCTGAAAATCTGCTGCAAGCCTTCCGGTACAGGCGTGGACAGAATCGGCGTGCGTGTGGGGATCGCCGTCATAGTCAGCGTGGGCGGAAGCTGCGCCAGAATATCCGGCTGACCATTCGTGCCATTATCCGGAAACGGGTTAGTCTCCGTATCTTGAAGAAGCTGCACAGCAACAAACACGATCACCGCCAGCGATGCCGCTCCGATCAGCAAGCGCACGAGAAATCCGCCCAATCCCATTCCCTGACGCACCGGAACACCGTAGCTCGATGTTGAAACCGGGCTTGGCATGGGCATTTTCGGCTTGGTATCGGTGATCGACCGCGCGGCGGTGAGCGGCTGTGTATCCGTCTTGGATTTATCACGGCGGCGCGTTCGTCCGCGTTTGCGGCGGTCGGATCGGCGCTCACGTTGAGTCGCGTTATAGCGCCCGTTCTCGTAATACTGAATGATCAGGTCTTCATCTAAGCCGAGCCATCGCGCATAGTTGCGGATGAATCCCATGATCTGCACAGGCGAAGAATCGGGGATAACAAAATCGCCAAGCTCAAACTGCTCGAGGATGCGGCGGCGGATTCGGAGGGCGAGTTCTGCATCCTCCAATGTGAGTTCTTTCGACTCACGGGTTTGCCGCAAGTAGCGACCGAGCGCCTGTAAATCCATGCGACGGTTTACCCTCGATAGCGCAAAGGCGGGTTGAAAAGCGTGGAGAAATGGGCAGGGATGCACCCTGCCCAGACGCAGTGAGTGTTATTCAGCAGGTGCAGCGTCCGCTTCGGGTGCAGCTTCGACAGCTTCAGCGGCGGGCGCTTCGGATTCTGCTGCCAACCGTGCGGCGCGATCCGCCATAAAGCGCGGGAATTCTTCTTCGCGGATGATCGTCACCTTGAGCACAGGCGATGTTTCGCTGCCCAAACGCACCGGCACATCATGCGTTCCCACTTCACGCAGCGGAATCTGGCTGACGCGGCGGCGGTTGATGTCGATGCCCGTTGCCTTGTTCAGCGCTTCGGCAATTTCGGTAGTCGTCACCGAACCGAACAATTTCCCTGTCGGGCTGGCACGGCGACCAAAGAACAATTCCACTCCGTTGATCTGGAGCGCGAGATCGTTTAGGCGACCTTCGAGCGCGGCTTTGCGCGATTCGCTCTGGGCGCGCAGTTCCGCCAATTTTTCGAGTTCATTTTTTGATGCCTTGACGGCGAGACTCTTCGGGATCAACCAGTTGCGAGCGAATCCATCCGCCACATCGACAATTTCACCCGCCACACCATGCTTATAAACATCCGAAAGCAGAATAACCTTCATCGCTCGAATCCCTTCGTCCGCAATACTGCCCCGTTAGCGGGGCAGGCAAATGTTCACTCGACTTAACAAAGTAGGCGGATTATAAGGGGTGAAAGAGTTTTTTTCCAGCGCGAGGTCAATAACACGTGCTGCGCCGCTGATAGTCCGCTCAGAATACCAACTTAAGAGGATTGTCACCCCTCAAGCATGATGGGTGTCATAGACTCGCTTCGTGCGCGGCGGCGAAATCAACCCGCGCCGGGATCGTCTATTAAACCAAACCGTCCATGCTCTAAAATCAGGTTATGATTCGCATGAAAAGACATCACAGTTGATTTTTTGCGTTGTGCAAAAAGGGCGTAATGATGCACCAATCTCACGTCACAGTATTCATACCAGCCGACCGGATCGCCCCAGAACAAATTGCCTCCGAAGCCCCCTCCGTCCAACTCTCACTTGAAATGCAGCCCCTTCTGGATGCAGTTCCGAATATTGTGCTTGTGCTCAATCGCCACCGGCAGGTGATTTATTCCAATCAAGCCTTGTTGGATACCTTACAAATTGATGAGCCGTCGCAAATTTACGGATTACGCCCCGGCGAGATGCTCCAATGCAGTCATGCCTTCGAAACTCAGGACGGCTGCGGCGGCTCTGAAGCATGCAGCACATGCGGAGCGGCTCAAGCAATTTTGATGACCATGAGCGGAAAATCCGCAGTCCGCGAATGCCGGATCGTCACGCGGGCAGGTACAGCCCTCGATCTTCGCGTGTGGGCAAAACCGATCATCGTAAAAGGCGAGCCATGCACGATCTTTGCGCTCACAGATATCAGCGATGAAAAGCGCCGCGATGTGCTGGAGCGTATCTTCCTGCATGATATCCACAACACGGCATCGATCGTTGTATCGTATACCGATTTGATTCAAAACGTGGAGTCGCTTTCCGCTGAAGAACGCGCCGAACTCATGGAACAAATCAAGATCGTCGCGTTTCACATGATCCGCGATATCGATACCCATCGCATCCTGATTGCCGCCGAAGCGAATCGGCTCACGCTTTCGCCATCCGTGATGGATGCTGAACAAGTATTGAACGACACAAAAACGGAATACAGCCAATATGCGCTGGATGGCGGGGTCACAGTCGTTGTTGATCCGCCGCCCGCCCCTATCGTATTCACAACCGACCAATCGCTGCTGGCACGCGTTATCGGCAATATGCTCAAGAATGCCTTGGAAGCCTCCACATCAGGCGATACCGTAACCATGCGCGCCACCACTGACGCCAGCACGGTGACGTTCGAAGTTCACAACGCGCTGTTTATGCCGCGCAAAGTCCAGCTTCAAGTTTTCCAGCGCTCGTATTCGACCAAAGGCGCGGGGCGCGGACTTGGAACATACAGCATCAAGTTATTGAGCGAAAACTATCTGCAAGGCAAAGTGTGGTTTGAAAGCACTGAAGCCGGAGGGACGAGCTTTTTCGCGCGCTATCCGCTGCAATTTGTGGGATAAAACATCATGACAGCATTGACGATCCTTTTTGCGGATGACAATCCGAACAACCTCATGTTAGTGCGCTTGGCGCTCCGAGATCAGGATTACCGCATCCTCGAAGCATCCAATGGTCAAATGGCGGTGGAAACAGTCAAGCGTGAGCATCCCGATATGATCTTTATGGATATCAGTATGCCGGAAATGAACGGGCTTGAAGCGACGCGCTATCTGAAATCGCTGCCCGAATTCGCCGACACACCGATCATCGCGCTGACCTCCAACACGATGCCGGGAGATCGCGAGGCGTGTTTAGCCGCCGGATGCGTCGCCTATCTGATGAAACCCGTCATGCGGCACGAACTCTTGCGGGCGATCACGACATTCGGCAAACCGGCAGACACGCCGAAAACCGACGCGCCGCGAACGGAGATCACAACGACAGAGACTCCGAAGTTAGAGACTCCAAAGGCAGAGACTCCGAACGTAGAGACTCCGAAGGCGGAAGCGCCCAAAGTGGAAGAACCAACGCCGCCGCCGGTTGTCACCGTAACCGCAAAATAAGCGGGTAAATCGATCCACTGGCGGATGTTATCAGCCGCCGCGCTCGGCTATAATCGGCGGCTATGACGATAGAAAATCACGCCTCCACCCCATTCCGCTATGGCAAGGCGATCGTGATCGGGCTGGCACTGTTCAGCTTCTTCATGAGCGCGCTGGTAAGCCGTGCCGTATTCGAGCGTCTGCCGCATCTTGAGGATGAAGTCGCCTATTTATACGGGGCGCGCATGTTCGCACACGGCGATTTTGTGATTCCTACCCCCGAACCGCGCCGCGCCTTCTGGCAGCCGTTCGTTGTAGACAGCGGCGGCACACGATTTAGCAAATATACGCCCGGTTGGTCGATGCAGCTTGCCGTAGGCGAGTTGATGGGCGAATCATGGGTGATCAATGCCTTTTATGCCATGCTGACAGTCGCGCTGGTGTATCGATTAGGGCGCGAAGTTTTTAACGAAGATACCGGGGTGATCGCCGCCGCGCTGACGGCATTTTCGCCCGCCGCCCTGCTGCTTAATGGCACGCTGATGGGACATACCTCCGCCTTATTCGCCGCCGTGCTGTTTATTTATGCCTATTGGCGGATCGAAAAGCGGCGGCGCGTGCTTGCATGGGGAGCGGCGGCAGGTGTCGCGCTCGGTTTGCTCGTGATCAACCGCCCGCTGACAGCGGCGGCAATCGCGCTCCCATTTGTGATCTGGAGCGGCACCCGTCTGATTCGGAGTCTTGTATTAGCACTCACCCCGGACGCTGTGTATCCCACCCCTCTCCGTCAACAGAGAGGGGCAAACCCGTATCCCGAGCAGATCACCCCCTCTCTGCCAGCGGAGAGGGGGACGGGGGGTGAGGGCGCAAACATTCGGGGAGCACAGTCTCTTATTCAAACCCTCGTCCCGCTAATCCTGCTCTCCCTGATCGCGGGCATTTTCGCGCTGCTGATTCCCCTCTATAACACCGCCGCGACCGGCGATCCCACCGATAACCTCTACACCTATGTCTGGTCATACGATATGGTCGGGTTTGGTTCATG
>CALBRY010000533.1 GCA_937927665.1 uncultured Chloroflexota bacterium | reverse complement strand
CCCCTCTCCGAATTCGGGGAGGGGAGACGAGCGAAGCGAGTGGGGGAGGGGTGTTACGGCATATCCCGATCATCGCGGCGATCGCGCGGCGCGGCGTTATCCCGCCGCCCCCACTGCTTACTCGCCACATCACGCCGGTGCTGATCCCACATCGCAGGCAGCAGGTTATCGATCTCATGGAGCCGCTGAAGCTGAATCGGCGTCAAGTGTTGGCTTGCCGCAAGGCGGTATAGGTTAAACCGCTCGGTCGCCAAATCCGTGATCTTGGCGAAGGTGTCTTTTTCCTGCTGGTTACTCATGCACTATCCTCTTAAGCATACGCGCTCGGCGCGTGCATCATGAAAGCGAACGTCCTTTTGGAAGTGACCCGCTGCCACCACTGCCACCGCTCCCGCCCGAGGTGCCGCCGCCTTTTTTGTCGCCAGATGAAGGTTTCGGAGTACTACCGCTTGTGTGAAGGATTTTCTTCATGGTTGTCCTCGGTGCGTATCTTGAGGTGAACGGGTACAATCGCGATCTTACTGTAAAATATGGCGTGGAGCAACCGACAGGTTTTCATGAACACCGACGTTTTGGTGATCGGCGGGGGGGCAACAGGCGGAGGAATCGCGCTCGATCTGGCACTGCGCGGCGCGCGCGTGATCCTTGCTGAAATGGGTGATCTAGCGACCGGGACGAGCGGACGGTATCACGGGCTGCTGCACAGCGGCGCGCGTTATGCCGTGCGCGATTCGGAGAGCGCTCAGGAGTGCATCGACGAAAACCGGATATTGCGGCGGACTGCCGCCCCGTCAATTGAAGGCACGGGCGGCTATTTTGTTCTCTGCCCCGGCGACGATCCGGCTTATATCGATACATGGCTGCAAGCGTGCGCCGCCGTCAACATTCCCACCCGTGCCGTCTCCCTCAGCGAAGCCCGCAAGCGCGAACCCGCGCTCAATCCCCGGCTCCAAGCCGTCTACGAAGTCCCCGACGGCACATGCGACTCATGGGATTTACTCCATCAAATCCAAACTGCGGCGCGGGAACTTGGCGCGCAGTTTTTGACCTATCACCGCGTCGAAGCACTGCACAAATCCGGTGATCAAATCACCGGGGCGCGGCTGAAAAATCTCCGCACCGGCGAATCCTTCGATGTAGCGTGCGCGATGGTCATCAACGCGGCGGGACCATGGGCGGCAGAAGTCGCAAAACTGGCGGGCGTAACCTTCGGTATGCGCTTGAGCCGGGGCGCGATGCTCGCTTACAACATCCGTTGGGTGAACACGGTGATTAACAAGCTCCGTTTACCCGGCGATGGCGATATTTTCGTCCCCGTCGGCACGGTCAGCGTGATCGGCACAACCAGCGTCCGCACAGATGATCCGGGCGATACCCGCGTCGAACGTTGGGAAGTCACCCGCATTTTAGACGAAGCCGAAGCGATGACGCCGGGGATCAGCCGCGCGCGGATTTTGCGTTCGTGGGGTGGGGTGCGCCCCCTCTATGACCCCGGCGGCGATCAACGCGATGCGCGCCGCACATTCTCGGTGCTGGATCACGGTGAGCGCGACGGGGTTCACGGCTTTTTGAGCATCGTCGGCGGAAAATTGACCACCTATCGCTTGATGGCAGAAAAAGCCGTTGATCTCGCGGCGCATTATCTCGGCATCGATCGCCCATGCGTCACCGCCGAAACAATCCTGCCCGCGCCGCACGGCGATAATAAGCTCCACCGTCTCCCCAACCGCCTCGCCCATCTCGAACACGGCGACACCCCCGGCGCGTTGATCTGCGAATGCGAAATCGTCACCGCGCCGCAAATTCGCGCCGCGCTCCGTTCTGGCGATGTGCAAACGCTCAACGACTTGCGCCGCGATCTGCGCCTCGGCATGGGACCCTGTCAGGGTGGATTCTGCGCCTATCGTGCCGCCGGATTATGTCACGACGAGAAAAAGTCGAACGCCAGCGAAACCGCCGCGCTCCTGTCCGAATTTATCGAGCGGCGCTTCGGCGGAGTCCGCCCCCTCTTGTGGGGTCAAAATCTCCGTCAAGCACTTCTCGCAGAGCATATGTACGGGCGCTCACTCGGCTTGATCCCGACCCCGCCTTCGCAGCCCGCCGCCCCGATCGATAAATCCGTTCTCTCGGCTCGATCTGCGTCCTCGTCGTCTGCGTCGTCTGCGTCCTCTGCGCCCTCATCGTCTGTGGCGAAAAAGAAAATTGTCGTGATCGGGGCAGGGCTGGCAGGCTTGACCGCCGCCTTGACCGCGCAGCACTACGGCGCGCAGGTCGAAGTCGTCGCCGCAGGTCAGGGTGCATTGACGCTCTACCCCGGCTGGATCGAAATCGGCAGCGGCGATGCAAGCGCCGCCCTCCAAACCGGGCTTGCCGTCCTGAACAGCGTCGTGCCGCTCTATCCCGCGCCACAGGGACGCGCCATCACCGCGTTGGGGCGTTTCCGTTCCGTTGCCTATACCGTCGGCGCGCCGCTTCCCACCCTGACCGACGAAACCCCCGTCCGTGTGATCGGTTTCCGCGTAAAGGGCGAAATCTGGCGCGATTTTTACCCCGCCATCATCGCCGACGCGCTCAGAACCGCCGGTTACAGCGCCACCTCCGCCCTGATCGATATGCCCGATTTCGGCGGCAATTTTGATAATTGGTCAACCGACCTCGCCCGCTATCTCGATACACCAAAAGGGCGCACCGATCTAATCAGTCGGGTTGCCCCCATCGTCAACGGTGACGGCACATCCGTATTGGCATTCCCGGCGGTCTTAGGCTTAGATTGGGCGACGAAACAGGCATTTGTAGAAGCGCTCCATGTCCCCGTCATCGAAATTCCGGTGCTGCCGCCAAGCATCCCCGGCTTGCGTCTCTATCACACCCTCCGCAAAGCGATTATGGCGCGTGGGGGACGCTTCACCGTCGGACCGCGTGTAATGAGCTTAGATCATAATAATGGGGTAATACGTGGTGTGTTCATCGAAACCGCCGCGCATAATCGCCCCGGTTGGATTCCTGCCGATGCGGTCATTCTGGCAACAGGTGGTTTATATGGCGGCGGTCTGATAACAGACTATCTAGGAAATGTGATCGAATCGGTGGCGAATCTGCATGTTGCCCATGTGCCACCCGTCGAAAATTGGTCAAATATGGCTTTTCTAACCGGAGATGCACTACCCATCGCCCGTGCGGGAGTTCTAGTGGACGAATCCATGCATCCGTTGCACAAAGACTCGCAGTCTCCCGCACACCCGAATCTCTATGCAGCAGGTCGCATTCTCGTCGGCGCTTCCCCCGTACTCGAAGGCACAACCGAAGGTATCGATATCGCCACCGGTGCCGCCGCCGCAATAGCCGCACTCACATAAGCCGCTTTTATGCGCCCCTTGCGCTCCTCCTCCCTCATTTTTCGCATGTTTTTTCGCCCAAAATGAGGGAGAAAGGAGCATCTAGAGCACCATAAAGTGCTGTTCGCTCTCGTACAAAATCAAAATGGGGGTGCCGGGTTCGGGCAGCGGGCGAAAAGGTCTGACCACTTTATCGGGGATAGATCGAATTTCGCGGATCAGCTTGCCTTCCGGCGTATGAAACTCAAATGCCGTCAGGTATGTCACAGCGGTTCGCTTGCCAAGACTTGACTTGTCCACCTTGATCAAGGTTCCCGAAATGATGGTTGCATTGCGCGAGAACTTTTTTAGCTTAAGTTGTTCCCTCACAGCACCAATTCCCGCAATAATCGCCAAGATACCAAACCCGATAGCGAGCGCGGTCATCAATAATCGCCCCGACGAGAATACCGTTTCTCCCTCGATATAAGACAGAGACGGATCAAGCGTCGAATACCGGATAGATACCCGATCGCCAACGTAGGTGTTCTCCCACAGTTCGCCGCCGACAGTTTGCTTACGCCGGTACTCGACGTTATCGACTTCAAATGCGTAATTGAGTTCATAAGTCGTGAAAACGACTTGGCGGGTAGTCGAGGTTCCCTGAGTGATTTCTGCGCGGGCAGTCTTGTAATCCTGATCAACCCGGATTTGTGTGATCAGATCAATCCCGACGAGAACA
>CALBRY010000532.1 GCA_937927665.1 uncultured Chloroflexota bacterium | reverse complement strand
GTGGCATTTCGGCTATTGGTCATGGATGTACACCGTCGAGCGCGCACCTGTCACCGTGGTACAGCAGGGCGAAATCGCGCTCGTAGTTGCGGCAGACGGAAATTCCGTCCCGATGGGTCGCATTCTTGGTCGCGTCGTGGACTGTGATAACTTCCAGGACGCACGCAAATTTCTGACCAACGGCGGCGAAAAAGGACGTCAGTTAGGCATCCTGACCGCTGGTGCGTACCGCATCAACACGGCGCTGTTCAGCTTGATCACAGCCCGCAACGCCGCCGAACACGGCATGACCCCCAAGCAGTTGATGGTCTACCGCGTCGATGCCGATATGGTCGGCATTATGACGACGCTGGACGGCGCACCGCTCCCCGATGGCGAAATCGCGGCGCTGTTCCTGCCCGGTCATGATAACTTCCAGAATGCACAGGCATTCATGGATGCAGGCGGTCAGCGTGGTTTGCAAGAACAGGTCTTGCTATCCGGCTCGTGGAATCTGAACCCGTGGTTCGTTCAGGTCGAACAAGTGCCGATGACCGAAATTCCGATCGGTCATGTCGGCGTGGTGATTTCGTTTGTAGGTAAAGCGCACCTCGACGTCAGCGGATCGGACTTCAAACACGGCGATCTGGTCAATGTTGGTCACAAGGGTGTGTGGGTGACGCCGCTCTACCCCGGCAAGCATCCGACGAATACCCGCGTGATGAATATCGAACTTGTGCCGACGACCAACATCGTTTTGAACTGGTCAGGGCGCGTCGAAGGTCATGCCTATGATGCGCGCTTGAACACCTTAACGGTGCGCTCGCGTGACGGTTTCGCCTTCAATCTCGAAGTGTCGCAGGTTATCCATGTTGGCGCGCTCGAAGCGCCCCGCGTGATTTCCCGCGTCGGTTCGATGCAAAACTTGGTCGATCATGTGCTTGAGCCGATCGTCGGAAACTACTTCCGTAACGCGGCGCAGGAATACACCGTGCTCGACTTCCTTGAAGCCCGCAGCGAACGTCAGGTAGAAGCGAAGGCGCACATCGAAAAAGCCCTCCGCGCCTATGACGTCGAAGCGATCGATACACTGCTCGGCGCGATTGCTCCGCCGCAGGAACTCATGCAGACGCTCACTGACCGCAAGCTGGCGCAGGAGCAGCAGAAGACCTACGACATGCAGCAGGAAGCGCAGAAACGCCGTCAAGAACTCGTGCGCCAAACCTCGCTGGCGGATATTCAGCAGCAGGTGGTCAAGAACGAGCAGGGTGTCAATATCGCGGAACTGCAAGCGCAAGCCGCGATTAAGCAAGCTGAAGGTGAAGCCGAAGCGATTCGTTTGCGCGCCAACGGTGAAGCCGACTCGATCCGCGCACGCGGTGAAGCGCAAGCCTCTGCATACAAGGCTGGTGCGGACGCAATCGGCGCACAGGGATATACCGCTGTTCAGCTCATGCAGTTGATCGCGGAAGGCGATGTCCGAATCATCCCCGATATTATGGTCGGTGGTAAAGAGGGCAGCGCGGGCGGCATGGTCGAAGCCCTGCTCGGGATCATGCTCAATGAGCAGATCAAGCAGTTGGGCGATAAGAAAGAAGAAGTGGAATCGGTCAACGGCACGCCTTCGCTGCCGCCAACGACGACATAAACCGTGTCCGCTGCATAAGCAGCACCAAAGGGAGGACGCGGATGTCCTCCCTTTTTTATTGCTGATTTTCCAGATAAGGAGTGAAACACGCACGATGAAGACCCCTCAAAATCCGGCGCACATCGAGAAGATTCGGCAGGAAGTGATGCGTTTTCGTGAACTGCTCGATATCACGCGGCATCAGTTGGAGCGCAACGAACGCGCTTACGCGAACTTGTTCGCGGGCTTAAGCGATGAGGAAAAACAGGGAAAGCAGGAGAAGGCGCTGCAAACGCTGGTTGCGTATCAGCTTGACGGAGATTTAAAACCGCTTGCGGATGCAGTGCTGCGAGCGCGCTTCGATGCCCGCGAAATGGAAAAAGCCTTTGAGGAACTGTTCGACACCATCCAAACGCCGCCGATCATGGATGAAGATTAGGCGTCGTTTCGACCATCTCACGCTCAAACACATTCCCGAAATGGCGGATCAGCCGCGCCCGTACATTGGCTTCGTCCACAGGATGACCGCGCAGCGCGGCAAGGCTGGTCACGCCCTTATCGGGGATTCCGCACGGAATAATCCCGTCAAAATGGGTCAAATCCGTATTCACGTTGAGCGCGAACCCGTGCGTCGTAACGCCGCGCGCGTTCACCCGCACGCCAATCGCGGCGATCTTTTCTTCTCCGCGTGGCGTATCGACCCACACGCCGGTAATTCCGGCGATTGTTTTGGCTTCGATTCGAAAATCCGCCAGCGCGAAGACAATCACCCGCTCCAACCGTCGGATATAACCGACCACATCGGCGCACACGCTCCCCCGCGAAAATCCTTCCAGACGCATGATCGGATACCCGACAATCTGCCCATCGCCATGATAGGTGATATCGCCGCCGCGATCCGTCCGGTAGACCTCGATGCCGCGCCGTGCGCGTTCTTCTTCGCTTAATAAGAGATGGCGTGTATCACCCGTCGAGCCGAGCGTATACGTGTGGGGATGTTCCAGTAAAAGCAAACGATCGACGCCGCTGGGTTGAGTCCGCTGTATCGCCAGCGTTCGCTGAAGCGTCAGCGCATCAGGGTATGATATACGCCCAATCTGCCAAACTTCGCACCGCTCGCACGTCTCCATTGCTCAACCTGTAAATATCGCGCTCTATCGCTTGACTACACATTCGGTGGTGAATTTTTACGAATATCGTGTGTCAACCGTGCGCTGCCCGACCGAACAGCGATCAAATGCTTTTCGAGAAAAGCCGCCGTTTTGCCGATTACCCGCTTACTGATCTCCGCCCCCTGCTGGCTTTGCCCTATATTGAACAAATCGCGCGCAACATTAGGAAGCATGACCAATTCGTGCTGGCTCGGCGCACCGTCGAATTCCTCTTTCAGCATACCGATCACCTTTTGGGTGACGTAAGGCTCGGCGGTTCCATAGAACGCGAGGATCGGCACAGGCGCATTCTTGATCCGCTTAATGTAGCGATGCGGGAAACCGTAAAAAGCGACCGCCGCTTCGATATCGTGTCGCGTACACGCGGCTTCAAATGCCAAACTGCCGCCCATCCCGAATCCGACCGCCGCGACCGCGCCGTTACACCGCATATGATGTTCCAATGCAGTCAGCGCGCTGTCGATACGTTTGAAACCCGCCTCGCCAACCTGTTCAACCAGTTTCATAGCTTCTTGCGGCGTCTGCGCGACCACCCCATCATACAGATCAGGCACGATCACATAATGCCCCATCTGCGCGAACAACTGCGCGATGCTCCGCTCCAGATCAGTGATTCCCCACCAGTCATGGATCAAGACGATGCCCGGAAACAGCCCGCCAATATCCGGGTGTGACCAGTAGCCGAGCATCTCGCGTCCGTCATCGAGGACGACACGCATATTCCCGGTCGCAATCACATATTCCACATGATCCGGTTCATAAATTGGCATCGCCGCTCCTGACGATTACGCGAGTTCGAGCGCGCAAGTTTCTTGACTATACCCATCCGCTTCAACATCAGCACCGAGTAGTTTCACGTCCGCATCCGTGACGACGAGCGAAAGCGCCCGGTAGCCTTCACGATGCGCCCAATCGCGGATCGACGCGAGAAGCTGTGCGGTAAGCGGTTTGGGCGTCCAGCACGAAACATCGGCGCTGCGCGGGTTATACAACCCCTGCTGAAGCACGACATAGGCATCCTGCCCCGCCGCGTTGAACTTCATTCGGTGCAGTTTCCGCTCCCGAATTTCCGGGATCGTGTCAAACGTGCGCGGCATCAGCGATTCCCACATCTGGCGCGCACTGGTTAGCCGTCCAATCGGCATCGCCCACCCATTGATTAATGCAGGATCGGCGCTGGTTTGTTCCGTAGCGCGATAAAATACCTGTCCTGCCCGTGATGCGACCATATACCGCCGCACGCACCCCATCGTAACCAGCGCCGCGCGCCGCGCCGCCGCCATTGAAAGTGCATCTTCGGCAAACCGCGTCAGCGTGATCCCCTGACACTTGAGCGCTTTCGCTTCGGCAGTGATCGCCGCAATCAGCGCATCTTCGATAGACTGTGCGCCCGGTTCACTCGCAAGGTGCGCGATATGCAAAATCGACCCGATCGGCGCAGGTTCAACGCCGGGATACGCCTCAAGATAGCCGACAACACGCCCCGACGCTTCATCAATCGCGGTGAGCGCAATTCCCCCGCCCAACAGCAGATGATTCAAATGGATCGCGCCGGTTTCGATGCTCATCCATGCACCGCCGTGCATCCACCGCTCATACAACGTCAAAGACTCGTAAGGGACATCGGCAACGTGTCCATCAGTATCGATGCGCTGCCAAACGCCGATGCGCCGCTTAAACTGTTCGACTATGTGCGCGGTCTGGTCAAGCCGTGCAGGGTGAATGCTGATCGTCATGTCGTCAAGCCTTTCAGCCCATATTCACCCCTGATGTTAGCCATCTTAGGCGGAGTTTGCAAAACAGAGTTTCGGCGGATCACGGATTCACCTGCCGTTTTTGCTCTCCCCTGACCGCTGGAATGGTACCCTCTCCCCGGCATCACAAGCGGGGAGAGGGGTACACATTTGAGCAATCTGCATACGGAATCTAGCTTTTGTCCTTCTACCCGCTTGCGTGCTGACAGGGTACACATTTGTGCGCCCCTTTTAGCAAGTGCTTTTGCTTGCTCCCCTCTCCGAATTCGGGGAGGG
>CALBRY010000531.1 GCA_937927665.1 uncultured Chloroflexota bacterium | reverse complement strand
CGTCAGTCCTGCTTTGTTGAGCACGAAGCCAAAAAATACGCCGAGGAACAGCGCAATGACAGCCGTAGACATGTTAGTACCTCTTGCGATAGACGAGCATGGCAGTGATGATTCCCGATGCAAACATTCCCGCGATGAACAGGAACGCCGCTGGCGCGAGCAGCATCCCGCCAGAAATTGCTAATCCACTGGTGCAGCCTCCAGCGATCCCGGCGGCGTATTCGAGAACGATTGCGCCGACGAACGCGATTGCCCATCGTTTCCATGTTTGCCGCCCGAAAATGCTCTGCCACTGCACATCGCTGTTGGCGGAGTCCTTCTTGCCCCATTTCAATGTGCCGCTGGTCGCCGCTCCGATCATGCCGCCAAAGAACATGCCGATCAGAAGTACCACGCTTGAAGTGATCTCCGGGGGCATGATATAGGTGAAGTACATGTTATCGAACAGATCAGGTGCAAGCTGTTTGCCAATCATGCCAGCCATATTTTCAAATGCGCCGGATGCACCAAGCAGGCTGTTGCTTAGCCAAACTGCCAATATGCCGATGACACCGAGCAGAATGCCCGCTACATATGGCGACCATTCATCGCGGCGAATGTAACTGATGATGCTTTTCATGATGCGGAGTCCTCCGGCGATGCTTCGGGATCGATGGTCTTGAGCAGACCAACCACAGCATCGGCTTTCTTTGGATTCGCGAACAACTTGCCGAACGCCTTACGCGTTTCAACCTTGAGGCGAGACATCGCGGGGAGCATTTCGACGACATCGGCGGGGAATTCACCGTTGACGGCTTTTGTTTCCTGCACCAAAGCGATCTTGCGAATTTCGTTAACGAGGACAAACCCGCCGCCGCCGAGGACGACTGCCGCAATCAAGCCGACCAGAACAACGTTACCCATGTTGACCGGGCGTTCGCCGAGGACGATCTCATTATAGCGCTGGACATAATCGACCAGATTCGGATCATCAACCGCGAGTTCATTGCTCGCCGGAATGCCGATTACAACCTGTGGAACGTCCGAAGCAGTATCGACTGCTGCTTCACCTTGTGAGGATTCTCCCCAGAATGCATCGTCTTCACTGCCGCTGCTGGAGTCCCCACCTGCATCGCCGCCCGTTCCAAAACTGATATTGAGCGCGGTTGCGTAGACCTGTGCGCGTTCCGTCAAGTCATCCGCGTGGCACTGCTGACACGAAGCCTCAACATCTGAAAGCGGCGGAACCATTCCGGTGTGCGCGCCTGCTTCATCGGCTGCTTGGGGATTTCCCGCATGGCAAAGATAGCAAAAATCGCCGAATGCGTGCGAGACATGCCAGCCTGTACCGTCATTATTGACCGGGTCTACCGCTTGAACTTCGTGACAATTTTTGCACGATGACGCCTGCGAGCCGCACTGGGCATCCACGGGCTGACCGTATGCCAGCAGCACACCAACGGTGATCATGATCAGTCCGCCGGTTTGCAAAAGGAACATAAGTTTTTTGTGATGCATGCCTTTCTCCTCAGAAAAGCGCCTCGGCGACCTGATCGTCGTTGAAAGCAGCTTGTAAATTGGTGCGAGAAACAATGGAATTGACACAATGCTTCATTCGCACAAACGCATAAACGAATGCTTCCTAACTTAGCGCCCTGAGGGAATCTGAAGTAGTACGCTGCGTCATGGATGTTTAGTGTTCTCTGTCACACTTTAAGTGTACAAAATCGAGGTATAACGATAGGTATCATCCGTCTACATCAGGGACGAATCCGGATAATTCATTCGTTTATCCGTATATGCAGGTTGACAGGATAGGAACATGGAGAACACGCTCGTACAGGAGATTTACTTGCTGCATGATCAGGTGTGCGATGCGTTGGGAAACCCGTGTCGTGTACTGATTCTGTACGCACTGCGGGATCACCCGCGCTACGTGACCGATATGGCGGAAGAATTGGATCTCCCGCAGTCGTCGGTTTCAAGACACTTGAAAGTACTGCGAGATCGCGGCTTAGTGCTTCCGCGCCGTGATGGTCCGGCGGTTTATTATCATCTGGCAGATCATCGGGTGATTGAGGCGCTCGATCTGCTGCGCGGAATTATGTCTGACCGCCTCCACAAGCAGGTGAAAATTGCTGACGCCGCATATGGTGATGAGTAACACTGACCTGATCCTATGCTGTCACTCGTAAGATCCTTTCGACTACGCCGTGAATCCCTGCTCATCATCGCATTCGCGTTGATAGGTATAGGTTTTGTCATACTGGCGGCTGTACGAGGCGCGCAAACGCCGCGCATTGTCTCGATCACGCCTAGCCGTACTGGAGAGGCGGAGCGCTGTTTAAGTTGTCATAGCGGTATTGAGGCAATTAGTGCTTCGCACAGCATTGAGGAATTCGGCTGTGTATCGTGTCACGGCGGCGATCGATTGGCGTTGGATGCAGAGAGCGCTCATGCCGGGATGGTACATAATCCCGCCGCACTAGACACGGCAACGGAGTACTGCGGCGAGTGTCACGCGGCGCAAATTGTGACTGTTGAGCGCAGCATTATGACGACTTACGCCGGAGCTATCGCGCTGATCCGCCGCTCGTTTGGCTTGCAACCTGACAGCACCGCCCATTATGCCATTGAGGATATCGGACACCTTCAAGCCTTTGTCCCATCTGATGACGATCCTCAAGCGGTTCGCACATTTGCAGAAAACTGCTTAACGTGTCATGTCAACGGGGAAGGACTGCCCGCAGACTATTTCTATCGCAGTACGGGATGCGCGACGTGCCATGTCCTTTATACAGATGATGGGTTGTATCAAGGCGGCGATCCGACAATTTCTCGCACAGAAACGGGGCATGCTCAGACGCACCAGTTCACAACTGCGATTCCGTATACCCAATGCAACACCTGTCACAATCGCGGCAATTATGACCTTCGCACGATGACCTTTGTGCCGCGTGATGATATGCCCGCCCAACTAGCGACCGAAACTGAACAGCGCGTACACGATTACTACCAGCCGATCAGCCAGTTCACGCTGTGCGAATGGGAACTCGATTGTATTGACTGTCACACGTCACAGGAAATCATGGGCGATGCGGTGATTCACAACGACCGCTCAGAAGCGCAGTACACCCAGTGTCAAACCTGTCATGGAACGCTCGACGCGCCGCCACTTGAAGCGATTGTGCTATCGCCGGATGAACTGGCGATGACACGCGCCAATTTGAACCCCAATGTCGATCTTGTTGTTGGTGACACCATTCTGATTACGGAACGGGGCGAACCGCTCTATAACATCCGCCGCATAGGGGATGAATGGGTGCTGACAGGCAAAGCAACAGGAGAAACTTACACGATTCCGCTGGTGCAGGAGTCAAGCTGCACACAGAATCCCGATGAACAGAACAGCGCCTCGTGCCATCAGTGTCACACGTATGATCGGGGGATTTCGCCATGAACCGCCGCGAATTTCTAAGAGGATTCATCGCGCCGCTGCTGCAAGACGATAAGGACAAATCAGCGGTGAAGCCTTCTGTGCCGAGCGTGCCAACAGCAGGATCGCCCCGTGGTTACGCAAGAGGTACACGGGTGCTGGTCGAAGATGTACAGGCATGGTTATGTCGAGATGATGGCGGATTTTTCGCGATCGATACTGAATCTACGAACGGCTTACGCTATTTGTTTGTCGATCTGGATGCAACTGGACATCTGACTATTTCCCGCGATCGCGTCAGCGATCCGCGTGACCGATTGATGGCTTAAGTCATAGACTACGGACTGCACACATGGTTGAATTATCGATACTGCTTGAGCGCCTGGGCACGCTCCACGATCATGTTTGCCCGCGCCAAGTACTTGGGGCGCGTATGGGCATGGCTGTCGCTGATCTGTTTGGGCTTGTTCTGCCACAGAAATCCAAGCAGTTGTATACCTTTGTCGAAGCGGATGGCTGTTTCGCTGATGGTGTGATGATCGCGACAGGATGTTCACTTGGACATAGAACGATGCACCTTATGGACTTTGGCAAGGTCGCAGCGGTGTTTGTGGATACCAAAACGGGGCGCGCGTTTCGGGTATCACCGCATCCCTTATCGCGGACTCGTGCCGTCGCCATGTTTCCAGATGCGAAAAGCCGTTGGCACGCACAACTTGCAGCGTATCAGGTGATGCCGGTTGAAGAACTGTTTCAGATTCAGGAAGTCGTGTTGACGATTTCGCTTGCTGCGCTGATCAGCCGACCGGGTGTGCGTGTGGCGTGTTCGCAGTGTGGAGAAGAAATTCTCAACCAGCGTGAAGTTACGGTTGGTGATCAAGTGCTGTGTCAAAGCTGCGCCGGACACGGCTATTGGTCAACTGATGAGAAGATCATCGAACCAGAAGAACATAAGCACGCGACAACACTCGTGTGAGGTGAGCCTCACACGAGTGTTGATCAATTGTGATTTCGGCTCACGGTCCGTCGATACAGTAGAACGATGCTTCGAACGGCTGACTAACATTTCCCGCCGCATCGGTCAGCGTGATTGACCAAATAATCGGACCGATAAAATTGGCGGTTCCGAGCGAACAGGTCACGTTCCACGCCAGTGCGCCGCTCATGGTATCCCCCGCGATAATCACCGGGTTTTCCAGTATGCTGCCTGTCCAGTCGCCCATCGGCGCAGAGACAAATTCAACATCCATCCGGCTGATCGCGTCGCCGTCGCGGTCGGCAAAATACAGCGGGCACACAGTCCCCCCAACATTGGATACCACCCGGCAAAGTTCATGCCCAACGATTTGCGGCGTGTTTTGCTCGAACACAGCCATGACATCAACAGGTTCCGGAAGCAGCGTAATAGGAAGCGCTTCGACATCTGTGGGTGAGAATGGTTCCACCTGCACCGCGCCAGAGACAGTATCCGAATCTGACATCAGGATGACAGCGCGCATTCCAGCGGTTACTGATGCAACAAAATCGACGCCGGTGACGTTGGCAAACCCCGCCAATACCTCAATCGTTTGGGGCGTGCCCAACTGGGATTGAACAAATGCTGTGCCACCGAGCAGTATCGGAACGCCATTGATCTGGATCGGCACGGGATCAGCGCCGCTGGGTACTTGAATGAGAATGCCATCTTCCGGTACTTCAGCACACGCCCGTTCTGCTGATCCACTTCGGAGCGTAAACGCTTGCATCGATTCATACACAGGCGTATCGACACTTACTACGGGAAGTGAACTTGCTTCTCCGAGCGTCGTCACATAGCTGGATGCGATCCAACCGACACGCCCATCCTCAAGCACAGTTCTTAACCAGTTGCCGGTGCAGTTGCAGGCATTGACATGCACAACTTGTCCGGCAGTAAGCCTGCCAATTTCAGCAAATGTGGAGGCGGGACCGCTGAGAACACTCACATCGGTATCAATATGGGCATCAAGCGCTTGTAACCCGCTGGCAGCATCATACAATTCGGCTTCGCCTACCAGAACGATGGTGATCGGCTGTGCGGCAGCATGAGGCAGTACGCGCATCACTGCTAAGCCCCACTCGCCGGTTGATTGCATCGCGCCGGTGCGTAACGTACACATCGACTCCAGCGGCAGAACATCACCGGGAGCGGCGAAATTTGGCGCAAGTTCGCAGTTTACCAGCGACTCAACAGGCGTATGCCCAAAGCACACCTCATTTGCACCGATCGATGCACATCCTGCCGCCTCTGTTAGGGCTTCGTCGATGTTGATCGGGCACTCCTGACTCTCAACCGCTCCGTGAGATGTCAGGAGCATGATTAGGATCAAAACAGCGGACAGGATTTTCATAAACGGCTCCTTTTCAAAAATCCAAATGGCTTTCACCTGCACGATGACTGCCTTCTTGAGCATGAAAAACTAACAAAATGAGTGTGGGAAAATCGCTTTCATTGCGAAACATATGCGGGTGTGAGGCTTCAAAAAGCAAACTGTCACCCGCAAAAAGCTTGTAGTTATCACTCCCAATCTGATAAACAATTTCGCCTTCGACACAATAGACAAATTCTTGCCCGTTATGTGTGATTGGTTGGGTACCGCATACGGCTCCCGGCAGCAGGGTGACAAGAAATGGCTCAAGTTGTTGATTGTGAAGTCCCGCTCCGAGGCTTTCGATACTCATTCCGCCGCGCTGCGATCGCATGCGTTCTGCACATTTCACAAAAACAATCGTGCGATTCTCAACCGAGCGAAAAAGTTCGGTGATTGGAACATTGAGCGCAGCAGCCAAAAGTTGCAGTGATGCAACCGTTGGTGAATTTTCGCCACGCTCAATACGACTGATAGCGTTTGCAGATAATCCACATCGTTCCGCAAGGGCGCGCAGTGATAAACCTTGTGCATCGCGCAGCAGACGGATTCGCTGTCCTACTTCGGGAGCGACTTCATCAGAATGCATGGGTGTGTTTGTCATGACGCGGCATCCTCCGTCGAAGATAGTTATCTCTAACGGGACTGTACCGATTAGCGATATGATCCGGCACTCAATCGCATCTCCGAACACCCGGCAATTTTGATGCTGCGCTCCAATAATGAGCATTGTACAACTAAAGTGTACAATGAACCCAAACAGTGTCCAAAGTGTCGGATGTAATCGAATTGAGTGTGTACTTTAGTGGATCGGAAGTCTCATAAATGGGTTGTTTGCGCCTGAATTCTCCAACCTTAATCCGCTAACCACCCAAACCCTAGAGCTACTCTAACATGGAATAGTCACCTGCTAAGGACGTGACAAACCTCACTTTGCGTGATCTGATGGCGGACCTATTCTAATCTAGAATAGGCTAGGCGAATGCGCAGCCAGGTTATCATCAAGCTTTACCTCACATGATGTCTCTGGAACGACCGTCGCCCAACCTTGTGGCACAGTGCTCTCACTGGAGGTTCATCATGTTCTCAAAACAACCCCGTTTTCTCCTTGTCTTT
>CALBRY010000530.1 GCA_937927665.1 uncultured Chloroflexota bacterium | reverse complement strand
AGCGCGTTCGGGGGCAGGAATGATCCGCCCGTCGAGCGTCGATACGGTTTTCATCGGCACGGAATGGAGTTCTGCGATCCCTTGAAACTCGGCACGTTCGCCAAACAGCCGCTTGAACAACCCGGTTCCTTTAAAGGGTTCGGTATTGATCGACAGCAGGGTTGCGGCGATCGGTTTCAGATTATGATCGAGATTGATACCAAGGGTGATGCTGCGTAATTCACGAATCTTCTCGGTGATCTTCGGGAGTTCCTGCCGCAAGCGGACAAGATCGGAATCTGTGCTGCGTGCCTGTACCAGATCGCGCAGTGCGGTCAAGCCGCGTGATTGCAGGTTTGCGCCTGCACTGCTGAGATAATCGTGCAGCAGAGCAACGGCATTCAGGTAAAGTTCAAGCTCACCGAGACGCGCTAATGTTCGCTGCAATGGCATCTGTATTTCGGTCGCACCTGCATAATATGCCAGATCGGAAAACAAGGGCAGCAGCCCTTCCAACTGAGTCAGCAGCACGGGCACACGAAGCAGATCTTCGATGATTTCCTGCCGATAACGGATCGTTTCCACATCATCATCCAAACCCAGCAGTATATTTTTGAGTGCCCGCTCATGCTTGCCGTCAATGTTCAGGGTACTGATGATGAGGTCTAGTCCCAAGTCGGCTGTGCTGGTCGGCTGCCACTGTGATTCACGAGCGGCGCGGCGACTAGCGGGTGACAAAAGACTGATATAGGCAGGCGCAGGATCTACGGGCATGCAAAATCCTATCTGATGGGTAAATCACTCCGATATCGGCTAACGCCAGCGAGTCTAGCACACAGCCCAAGTTTCGCACGTTGAAGCTCATTAATATCTGCGCATGATACCCCTCTGGTTGGCGCACCATGTGAGTCAACCCGACGTTGCGCCAGCGAGAATGCTGGCATTCATACGCGAATTCGACTAAAGTGATAGCGTTGTCATAGATGAATTACGGGGGGATATGAAAAGACTACTTGTTTTGGCGGTGCTTCTCGCCAGCGGCTTGAGCATTGTTCGCGCACAGACTGCGCCCGCCAATTGGACGATCATGCATTACACGAATGTCGATAATAATCTCGAAGGTGCGGCGTTCAACGATTACTACGAAATGCAGAGTGTAGGCAGCGGCAGCGGGATCAACATCGTTGCCCAGCTTGACCGCGCGGAAGGCTTCGATACCCGTTTCGGCGATTGGACAGACACCCGTCGTTTCGTGATTGAATCTGTTCCCCCGCAAGCAGAAGCAGATATGGAAGCGCAGCGCGCAGCAGTCGTGGATTATCTTGTGGAACTGGGGCAAGGTGATTCCGAAACCTTGACCGCACTCGCGGCAAACACCGCCGACAGTGATATTCACAAGCTCTATGTGGAGAACAACCTCGGCGCAACATTCGAACAAACGCCCGTGCAAGAACTAGGCGAAGTCGATATGGGCGATCCCCAGTCATTGGTCGATTTCATTGAATGGAGCGTGCAAAACTATCCTGCCGACCATTATATGCTGGTGATAGGCAGTCACGGCGGCGGCTGGCGCGGTATCGGACCCGACGACGGCGACGGTCAAGAATCGATGCTGGATCTACCAGAAATTGACGCCGCCTTGAACACAGCCCGCCAAGATTTAGGACTCGGTAGATTCGATATTGTCGGCTTCGATGCCTGCCTCATGGCGGTGACCGATGTTGCCGTGATGCTCGAACCGCATGCCGATTATGTGCTGTTCTCGCAGGAAGTCATCCCCAGCAACGGCTGGGAGTATTTCTACAGCATTACGGCGATGCAGCAAAACCCTGATTGGGATAGTTTTCAGGTGGGAAGTGCATTCGTCGATTCGTATATGGATTACTACAGCGGACCGGGAGCGCGTACCAAGTTTGGGCTGTCGCTGGTCGAAACCGCTGGTTTGCCACCCCTGCTAACCGCGTTGGAAGATTTTTCTGCCACGGTTGGACTGGATACCCCCGGGCTGCTTTCGGCATTGGGGACAGCACGCAACAACAGCCAGATTTTCGGTGCATCGTTGGGTGATCGCGCTGAGTACTATTCTTACGTCGATTTGCGGGATTTCATGAACTGGTTTAGCCTGCAAACGACAATCAGCGACGAAGCCTATAACGCCGCTCAAGCAGTTATCGCAGCGTATGATGCAGCAGTGGTGTATTCCCGCGCAGATAGTCAACTACCGCGTGCGACTGGATTAGCTGTGTATTTACCGTCCGGTGCTGACGCGTATGATGCAGAGTATCCAATAATGGCTCCGTCCGGATTCACCTTCTGGCAAGCGTATCTCAATCATTTCTACGAGACGATTGCCACTGAGCTTGACGGCAGCGCGCTTGAGCTTGAAATCACCGATGTGTTTACCTTGGGTCAAAGCGGGAGTTCAGTCGATACACCCGTGATCTTCTTCAATGCAGCGGGGTTAGGTGTGGTTGATCTTTCGTACAGCATCCTGTATGTACAAGAGGACGGGACGCGTACACTCGTTGATACATCCCCCATTTCGTACACGACAATCCTACCGACGGGCGAGACTCTGATTGAGTATCCCAATGAGTTAACCCCTAGTACCTTCAATTGGAGCGTAGAGTTCCCTTACGTCAGTGACGGCACCAACCGCGTGCTGAGTTTGCTGGTTTCCAGCAGCAGTTCCAGCGGTGAATTAAGCGTCAGTGGGACGTATGTGACCCCGCAGGGCAGTCAGCCAGCCGTCCTCGTGTTTAGCTCGGCAACAAATGCCTACGTGGGAATGCTGGCGAGCGATGGCAACACTGTCTACCAAGCCGCGCCGCGTCCCGGCGATCAGTTCATCGTTGATCTGATCACGATCAGCCCGGCTGGAGAAGTCATTTCTCAACCCCTGACGGATCTTCCGCTTACTTTTGGACTTGAGCCGTTTACGTTCAGCTACAGCCCTGCGATCAGCGGCACGTACAACATCATCTTGACTATGACCGATCTAGCGGGTAATTCCGTCCGGCAGCAAGCCGAGTTGAGCGTCAACAATGATGGAATTGACGGGACAATTCGCGGCTACACGGACACGAATGAAGGGGTCTACTTTCAATATCCGTATGCGTGGGGCGAATCCTATTCATTCACCAACGACGATGGCAGCATCACTACCGCCCTGAGCGATGCAACGGGTACACAAGCTCTGTACATTGATGTTTACTTGGAGACTGATGCCGCTTCCGCGCTGGATGCTGTGCTAGGAAACATCGATGGTGAAGTGAATGACGTGGTCGAAACTACTTTCGGCGGGATGCCTGCTTACGGTGCGTTCTATACCGTGACAACGGAGGGTGAAACCTCAACGTCTGTGGTTTTGAGCGTCGAGAATGAGCCTGCGGCCTCGGTTATGGTGTTCACATTTACCGGGTGGGGAGAAGGCACGCAGCCTGATTCCGCCGTGATCGATTTGGTGGATGCAACGCTGCAATTCTTCCCGCCGCAGTTAAATTAGGACAGTCCTCTCTCGCAATTGACGAAAACAGGCGGCAGTTACGCCGCCTGTTTTTCCCCTGTGCGATGGGATCAATCGCAAGCACCCATCAGGCGGAATCATGAACATTCCCATGTAACTGAGCATAATTTGGGTGCGTAGGAAGCGACTTCGGCGGCAGGATTCAGTCGTTATCCCAACCGAATACTGATCGTATAGCTGCCGCTTGCCGTCATTTGATACCCACGTGCGTTCAGCGTGTATGTACCTTCTATCGGCAGGGTGATGATCAGACGAGAGTTCAGGCTTTCGCCGCCGTCATCATCCGAACCGACGAGCGAACCATACGGATCGTACACCTCGATATAGGTATCGAAGTCCTCACTGAACAGGTCAAACGTCAACACCTGTCCTTGATAGCCGTAAAATGACCACGTATCCCCGCCGTTCCCATCCAACTCACCGCTTGCGCCCCCCGGCACGCTGATCGGGTTAAGCGCGGCGGATGCAGATTCGCCCTGCTCCAGTGTCAATTGATAATTCCCGCGCGCGCTTGATGCGCCGCTGTAGGCAGTGGCTTGAATGGTGTACAAACCTTCACTCGGCAGCAGCACCCCGTTAATCCGCGAGTTCGGATAACCCGCGCCGTCGTCGTCGTAGGCAACGATTGTGCCATCTGGCGCGTAGAGATACAGGTAGGCATCAAAATCGCTGCTCGTCATCGTGATCGTAACGACATCATTGGCATCGCCATAAAAGGCGTAATATTCCCCCTCATCACGCGTCCGTCTGCCATTGATGGTATTGTCGTAGTACAAGCGATAAATCCCGCTCGTTGGCTCCACTGTTGGGAACGGTGACGGTTCGAGCGTTGGCTCAGACTGCCCCAACGAGGAGGCGCTGTTCAAGCGGTAGCATTCGCCGCTTTCCCGCACCGTATCGGCGCGGATATATGTTCCGCTGGAAGTCTGCCACCAGATCACACCATTTTCGCCATAAGCAACGCTCACAATCACGGCTTCCTCATTCGGCTGCAAAACACCCACGACCGAAAAGTTCATGCCAGCGCCGCGCCGAATGTTGACCGCCTGCTCGAGCGGCGTCACGCGGCAGTCAATTCTACTCATAGTGGGCGGCGGCATTGTCGTTTGCACGATCCACGTTTCGGCAACATTTGTCGCAAAAGCGTTGAGCGTGGCGTGAGCCTCAGCGGTTTGGGTTGCATTACTGCGAATGTCCGCTGTGGGTGGAAGCATGACTTCTTCTGTCCGCACAGGCGGCTGAACCATACTCACCTGTGTCCATGTGGGCTGGATCAGCGTCGCCGTCGGCTCGAAAGACGCACCCGGAAGGGTGACTGCTCCCGGCGTCAAAAACACAACTGCCGCTAGCACGACGAACAGCGTCACCGCGATGACACCAAGCCGCCCGATACCGCGCTGTCTTTTCGTGCGCGTGGGCTTATAGGTGGGCGGTGCAATCGGCTCAGTCACAGGGGGCGGCGCGGGAATAGTCGTCACCGTCGTTGTTGGCGGTGGTGCTGCCGGGCGGTGCTGCGGCTGTACCGCTACGGCTTCGAGCGTATCCAGCGGTGCAAAGACATCGTTTCTCGGTCTGCTGCCGACAAGGGCGGGAGCGGGCGGCGCTTGCGTGACCGGTTCAGATTTGGGCGGCGGTTGCGTTGTGACTTCAGTCGGCAGGCGCACCTCATCGATCATTACGCTTTCGCATACGGTCGGCGGCGCGTCACGGCGGCGCGTCGTCGGGAAGTTCAAGCGCGTTTCCGCGATAAACGTATCTAAATCGGGAAGCGTGCGTGTATCCTCAACTGAACAGAGATGCGTGAGCATTTCCACCGGGCGAGCTAAACCGAGATCGCTCATGCAGCGCAGCAGTTTCGAGTTTTCCGGCGCTTTCAGGTCTTTTTCACGCAGCAGCAGTTGATCCATCTTGTCATCGGCATTGAGCGGGAGCAGGCGCGGCGCGGTCGCCAGCGCCGCCAATGCCAGATAAATCGTGATTGCCGGAAAACGGTCGAGCATCGGGTGATAATCGCTCGTCGTCCGGTGCGGGCTTTGATAATTCCGTTCACCGCGTTCAAGCGCAGGCTTACCGTCCAATTCCGGGACGTACATGCCATCGTAATCGACCAACCGGATCGTCCCCGCCGAATCGACAAGGATATTCCCGTGTTGAAGATCACCATGCGCGCACCCAATCCGCCCCAGATCGGTGACGATTTCGCGGAAATGCTCACCAAGCGCCGTGAGACGCTGACGATCTCGGATATGCGTTCGCACGTAATCGGTCAAAAACGCACCCTCGACCCATTCCATTACCAGCAACGGCAGCCACTCGTTCTTATACTTGATCCCGGAAACCTCATAGTCGAATGGAGCGAAGTACGAACGCGGGTTGGCGCGCAAAAATTGGCTGACCGCTGTGTAGCGATCGGTTAAATCCGTGCCACTTTCTAAGTAGCGCCGCTGCATGAAACAGCGCACCGCGACGATCACGCCATTTTTATTCCTGAATTTGAATGTGATGGCATTCGCGCCCTGTGCGCTGTACGGCGATCCGCGTTTATTCTTTTCGACTTTCCCACCCGTCAGCCGCTCATCGATGAAGGCAATCTGCGGCGCTTGAATGAGTTCTTGGTATTCGGTCGCGCTTGGGATCAGCATCCGCTTACCTTACGTCTTATCACTAGCCAAATAATCCGCCAGCCATACCGGAATCGAGATGATCAGCGATACGACAGCCGAAATTCCGCCGAAGTACGCGAACCATTTGGCGAGTTCAACAGCATTGCTAAAGTCTCGGTACACTCCATCGTAGAAGAAGTCTCCCGTTAAGTGCGCCGGAAGAAAAGGAAGCGCAGTGATCAGAAGCCCAAACAGGATACCAACCGCAATCCCGCCCTTGAAAACATGCCCTAAACGGGTGCTTCCGGTGCGTGCCGTCACAAACACCACAAGCGCCAGCATCAGCACAAGCCCGGTTGGGATGATCAGATTCCATTCGTAGACGCTGATCGAACTTCGTTCGAGATACTCGTGATTGAGAAGACCTTCAGGAGCACCGTAAGCGCTGGAGTACGATGTTTGATCAATCATCACCGAACGCCAGCCGAACGCCACTGCACCTGCGACGATGCCAACGACGATCAGCGCACCGATTACGCGGAACCATGTCACGCGGCGGAAGTGGAGCATCCAGCCGAGCAAGAGCGAGATCAGCACGGCGAAAATGACCGTCGGAATTGCGATCTCACCAATAATCAACGCACCATTGGGGTACAGGTAATAGGTATTCGTGTCCGTGCGATAGCTGTAATTGGAGTAGGTGCGAATGAACGCGAGGAAACCACCCCATAGCGGCGCGATCACGAGAAACAGTGCAATCGTGCGTGCAATAAAGCGATCCGTCGTTTCAGCAAAGTTGAACCAATGATCACGCACCGGATTTTCGCCGTGTAGGATTTCCGTCGTCCACGGCAGCACACCGAGCAGCGCACCAAACGCCAGTACCGTTGATGTCGGTTCGTACATCATAATCCGCGTGCTTGCCAGCCCTAACGCGATCACCGTGATAATCACACGTGGGAAAATGCCATCGACGATCACGGCGGGCGCTGACCAAGCTGCCGCAAGCATCACCGCCCAAATCATCTGATCCATTTCGAACATGTAACCCCAAGGTATGTCGAACAGCGCAGCGTTCATCCCCGTCGTGATGACTGACCATGCCACCACGCCGAGCACTGTTGTGACAATCAGCGAACGCCACTTGCTTTTCCCATGATAGCGATGCCACTGCGCCGAATAGCTCACGACCGCGAATGTCAGCGCGAACGCGATCATATTGGGAAGCACACGTGTGATTTCATTCAAGAACACGTAGGAATTCGTCAGCAGGTTGAAAAATCCTGCCGCGATCAGCGCAAACACCAGATGAGAGAAGATGCGATCACGGGGATCGAAATCCAGTAAATTCGAGCGGTGTGAGGGTGCGGCGGGTTTGGGTGGTACGTACGCCGTCGTGACGGGCTTCGATACGGATGCCGTCGTCGCAGGCTTTGAGGGTGTATAGGTCGGCGCATTTCCGAGCGGAACAGACACGGAGGGCGACGTGGTCGGCATACCGACTGGCGGCTTGGGTGATGTGGACGTTCCAAAATCGACATCACTCAGCTTGGGGAACGCCGCACCAACTGCCGCCGGAGCGGGCGCGCTCACGGGTTTTGATCCCGGCGGCGACTGCGTGATGGGTTCGGACTTGGGAGCGGGCGCGGTGCTAACATTCGCTCCATTCAAGCGTGCTTCGGAGATCATTACGCCTTCACACAATGACGGCGGCTGATGTGCCAAGCGGTTGATCGGTTCGATGCCGCTTTGCGCGATGAATGTTTCTAGATCAAGGACATCCCACGTATTTTCGACTGCCGCCTGTTCGATCAGCAGATCAACCGCGCGCGAGTAACCAATCTCGCGCAGACAGTGGAACAACTGCGATGTGCGCGGCTGTTTCAAGTCGTCTTTGCGGATAAGGAGCGGTTCGACCTTGTTGTCGTCGCTCATGGGCAGCAGACGCGGCGCGGTCGCTAGCGCCAGCAGTGCGAGATAAATCGTCTGCGCGGAAAAGTGATCAAGCCGGTCATGATATTCCGATCCGGTACGCTTCGGGCTTTGATAATTCGGTTCGCCCACCTCGATTGCCCGTCTGCCATTCAGAGCGGGAACATACATACCGTCGTAATCGACCAACCGTACCCGACCATTCGATTCGACGAGGATGTTATTGTGCTGCAAATCGCCGTGCGCGCACCCCAGTGTTTTCAGGTCACGTACTGATGCGCGAAAATCATGTGCCAGCCGGGTCATTACCTCAAAATCAGTCGCATGATCGCGCACATAGTTTGTGAGCGGCACGCCGTCCACCCATTCCATTTTCAGGATCGGGATCCACTCTTGCCCAATATAAACGCCTTCGCGCTGATACTCAAAAGTAGCGAACAGCGGATGACGTTTCTCGTTCACAAATTGGCTGATTGCCGCGTAGCGTTCTGCTAAATCACCATACGCCTGAAGTTTGAGGTCAATGGTGAAACAGCGCACCGCAACCGTTTTCTTGTTCGCGTCGGTGAATTTATACGTGATCGCGCTTGCACCGGATGAACTATACAACTGGCGCTTGCCCGTTACCCGAACTGCCGAACCACTCTTCAGCAGTGGATCACAAAAGAAAGCCGATGGATTTTGCAGTTTCTCGTTGTATTCGCTTGCGCTGATTGTTGCCATCGTCGCCCATTAACTATCGGTGAACGGAAACGGTTTATTCGTCATCGAGTCCCCAGCCCTTCGGCGGTGGCGATCCCTTAGACGGCTTGGTTGATGGCGTTGATCCACCGGGATTAGGTGGCGTTGGCGCGGGCGGTAGTGACGTTGGGCGCTGCGATGTGCCGCTGAACAAATCATCCACGCTCTTAGGCGCGCGGGCGGGTGCTGGCGCTGGCGCACTCGACGGCTTGCGTTCCCATGTCGGCTCAGCGGCGGGGCGATCGCTTGCTTTCGTGTATTCTTTACCCTGTAGGATCGCGTCTGCTTCTTCGCGTCCGCCTTCCAGCGGCGTAATCGCGTTCAAGTCATCAATTTCGATGCTCGGCACAAGGAATTGATCAATCTGGGTCGCCTGTACGACGCCCGTCGCTTTCACATATTGGTTGAAATACGCCTCATGTCCGGCATTCTTGCCCTTTTTGACCAGCGCCTCAAATGCATCGCCAATCAAATACAAGGCAGACGAAGGCGCTGCACCAGCGCTGAACTCACACACGATTGCGTCTTGCTGTACCGTGACCTTATGAATCCGCCCAACCAGTGTTCCTGTGTTACCCTGCATACGCATCAACTTACTCTGATCAACCGCAATAGCGGAGAAAACCGGATTACCTTCCGGCGTAAAAATCAGCGTCGGATCGACGGCAACTGCCCCCATCATGACAGCGTGCGTCTGCGTAGTGCCTTTCAGGAAGTCCTTCAGCGTCGGGCAAGTGGTCAAATCTGCCTTGCACACCTGACGAAAGCGTGTGACCAGCGGCGCAAGTTCGTTGTACGCTTCCATTTCGCGGAGAAGCGCCGATGTATCCGGGTTGACGTAATCATCTTTGCGGAACAAGATGCGCCCATCATCGTTGTAGTGTTGATGAAACGCCGGATTAAGCGCCAGTGCCTTGAGCGTCAAATACAGGGCAATGGACGAGAAATTATCTTGATATTCGCCAAAGTAGGCGCGAAACGCCGCCTGAAAGCGCTGCGGATGCTGAAAGTTTGGCTGTCCTGCAACGCATGGTCCGATCCCGCGCAGTTTTGGCACGAACATGCCATCGTAATCGACCAACACAAGCGTGCCATCCGTCAGGACCATAATATTCTCGCCGCTCAGGTCGCCGTGTGCAGCGCCAATGCTGCGAAGGTTGTCGATCATCGCAGCGAACGCATCGGGGAGCGGCTGAATTTTGGCAGGGGTATTGATGTGCTTGCGGATGTAGGCGTCCAGCGTCACGCCATCGACCCAATCCATGTAACAGATCGGGTAGCGGTTGCGGTTGACGACGATGCCTTCGCGCATGTACACCACGCGCACGAAGATATTGCGCCCCAGATGCTTATTCACAAATTCGCTAATCGCTTCGTAGCGCTGTTCCAAGTCTTTGGGAAGCTGATCGAACAGGCGCAGCGCCATCCGTACTTTTGACGTGGGATGTT
>CALBRY010000529.1 GCA_937927665.1 uncultured Chloroflexota bacterium | reverse complement strand
TGCATCATTATTGAGTTCGTTCGGGCGCAGCCGGTCATTTAAGCGAACGATCCCGCCCGCATAGGTGGCTTCTGACCAAACCGCCCCCGTAAACGTCACATAGCGAATCGCCATGTACGCGCCTTGGCGGTTGCTCAAGGTGGATTCAAACACGGCGAGCATCGCCGCCTGCGCCGCTTCGAGATCGCCGGACATATCCGTGAGCGAAAGCGTGGCGAATTGGCGCGCGGCTTCACCGGCGCTGAGGGTGCGCAGATCAATCGCAATCGACGACAAACGATTCGCCAGCAGTTCCTCAAGATTCGTCAATGCGCCCGCGTGCGTGCGCTCTACGGAGCTACGCCCGGAGGACTGCGCGACGATAAAGCCGCCTAATCCCATCAAAGCGAATACGCCGAGGATAATCACGGTGATGAGCCGCATCATCCGTGTACGTACCGAACGCTTCGGTACACGTTGGGGTGTGCTGGTCATCGACATTCCTTCTGCATCCCCTACTCAAGCCTGTACTTTATAGGTTTTCATCGGTGGTCGGCGTGTCTTCGCCGCTGGTCTGATTATCGCTGCTGCGCAAACGAATTGTCACTTGCGGCGAACGCAGCGCCTGTCCCACTTCACGTACAGCCGTCTGCAAAATCTGATCAATACTCGTCTGCGCTGTCAAACGCGCCGCGATCATATTGACGAGACGTTCGCGTTCAGTGGCGCGGCGGCTTTCTTGGAACAACCGCGCGTTATCCAAGCTCAACGCCAAACGGTCAGCGAGTTCACGCGCCAATTCTAGTTTTTCGCGTGAGAAGTCATTCGCGGGCAGTTCCCATTCTACCGCACCGAGCGTCTGTCCGCGCAGTTGAATCGGCACGGCGATCGGGTAGGTATTTCGTCCCGTCAGTTCACCGACAAGCACTTCACCGCTGGCAAGCGCGCGGCGGCGCAAATCCGAGATCGACGGATCAGGAACCGTGGTCACGCCTGCTTCACGGGTAATCGAGAGTGCGCGCTGATCGCGTAGATATTCCTGCCATGCACTGCGGGTTGCGTCGCGGTTGGTTTCTTCGATCTGGCGTACGCGGCGCAGCGATTCTTCATACAGACGGGCATTTTCGATCGCGATTGCGATGTTATCCGCCATCGTCTCCAACACGCGGATCAGGTCATCGGGGAACGCGTCCGACTGCACCGACTGCACATCGAGCGCCCCAATGATTTTGTCACCCACTTGCAGCGGGATCGCCAATTCTGAGCGCGTATTCGGCAAGAACTCGTTGCGGCGGTGTACCTGACTAGCGGCGGTATCCTTCGCCAGAATATAGCGACCGTGATCCGTCACCTGACCGATAACGCTGACACTGCCGACCGCGAGACGATGCCCGCGTTCCAGCAAACGCCTACCGACTTCCCCTGTACTCGCACGCACAACTGCATACATGCTGTCTTCATCCACAAGGAAAATCTGCGCGTGGTAGATGACCGGGAAGCGCTTGATGATCAATTCCACCACTTCAGTGAGCAGCACGTTGAGATCACGCTGAGTCGCGGCATAACGGCTGATTTCCTGTGTGGCTTGAATATCGCGGGTACGCAGCGCGACACGGGATTCGAGTTCGTTCACGATGTCTTTGACGCGACCGCGCATTTCGGTAAATGCTGCCGCTGTCGCGCCGATCTCGTCGCCCCGGCGCACATCAGGCATTGGCGAATCGTAATCGCCGCCAATCATGCCGAGAGCAGCACGGCGCAGACGCGCCAGCGGCGGAATGATTAACTGATTCAAAGCGAGAGTGACGACGATAATCGTGCCTAAAATGGCGATCGCGGCGATAAATCCACGCAGCGGGATGAAGTTGGCAAGCGCATTAATCGCATTGGCGTACTCGATCTGTGATACGAGCACCAGCGGCACACCGGGTACAGGCGCGTAATAGCCGATCACCTCGACCCCGTCGCCATCGTTAATCTGGTAAGTATCAATGCCGCTTTGACCATTCAAAGCGCGGCGCGTACCGACCGATTCGACACTGAGCGCCGAGAATTCACGATTTTCGAGCGGCGTGAACAGCACGTTTTCCGAATCGACCAGGAATGTCACGGTGGGGAACGGTTCACTCGCCGGAGCGGTGAAGCGAATATTCGAGTAGATCGCGCGGGCATTATTCACCTGTGCGACGAAATACCCGATCACTGTGCCATCACGCCACTGAACCGGGCGGATAAACTCGATCACCGGGAAACTGCGCTCGGAGATAACCACCATCATGCGCGGATTATCGGAGGCGGCGAGCGCCGTTTGATAGGCGGGCGTATCCGATTGGTTGATCAAAGAAACACCCGTCACCGGAAGCCCTGCCGACACGATCACCTGTCCATCACGGTCGAGCAGACGGACGTTATCAAACAGCGAGGTGGCAGGATTAAGCAAAATTTCGTCCATCAGCGATGACATCTCGCGCGGCTGGACATCAATCACGCCGACATCCGTCACCGTGCGGACATCTCCCAACAGGAGACTCAGCACGTAGCGGGTGACGGTTTCTTCGGCAGCAAACCGCTCAAGGTTATCCGAAGCGCGTTCGAGTGAGCGGCTCACGGCGGAAAGCTGGCGTGAGGCTGTTTCGCTCAAATAAGATTCGGCACTGAGAAGGCTCAGTTCATTCGTCCCGGCGCGCCAAACCAACAGCGCGAGCGCGAGAAGCAGAAATATCGACGCTGCGATAGCGAATCCCGTTTTCAACCACAATGGGTATGAAAGCGGGTTTAACGGACTCAGGCGGCGTTTTTGGTTGAACATCGACTCTAACTCCGTTTATGCGAACCATTTGCGCCGTTTGCACCATTTTTGTGCGCCCCGCCGCTGCTGGTTGATTCGTCAGGCGCGATGCCAGCACCGGCATCCGATTCCAGAAACACGCGGGTATAGACCGCGCCCAGCGCTTCGTTGAAACTGCTTGCCGCAACTTCGAGCAAGTTTTCAACGTTGGTCGCGCCGATCAAGCGGGCGCTCACTTCACTCGCCTTGCGTTCACGAGCGGCTTGCGCTTGAGACTGCTCAAACAGGCGGTTGTTTTCCAGCGATTGACCGAGACGACTGGACACAGTGCGAAGAGTTTCGATCTGGCGTTCGGTCAGAGGACGCTCCGCCGGGATCGTCAGTGCCATCGCGCCGATCACTTCTTCACGCAGCAAAATCGGCACATGGATCTCGCGTGCGCCGTTGTTTGTGGTTTCGATGAATAACTCTCCACGCTGGAGCGTCTCACGAATGCGCGGCGGCAAATCGCTGGCGGCGCGTGCGACTGCCTTCCCTTCCGGCAGTTCGACATCGTAACCGAGCGCACCCGCCCCGCGCCCTTCCAGATAACGTATCCAACTGCTGCTGACCACCTGTGCGCCGCGTGATTGCAGTTCGGTCAAGCGGGTGCGGAAAACAGCGATTACCTGTTCTTGATCATCGACCGTCTTTTGCAGTTCGATCACACGGCGGGAATTCATCATGAAATCCGCCAGTGTTTCGGCAAACGCGTTGAACGCCGCTATCGTGCTGAGTGTCGGATTATCGGGATGGCGCGACTGCGCGTCAATTAAACCGAGGACAATCCCTTGATAGACAATCGGCGCGGCGATACCGATCCGCGACGGCGCAAGCGGATAATCTTGAATAGCGGAAACATCACGCCGGAAAGCACGCGTGCGTTTTTCGCGGACGGCTTCGCCGATGGTCGGCAGATCATCCAACTTGATCGTAAATTGGCGATCCACGGTGCCAAGGCGCACACGCCGCGTCACAAAGCCGGATTCATCCGCGAAGTAAATTTGTGCGAGGTTGTAGCTAAGCTGGTTCTGCAAGATGTCAACGGCACGCAGCGCAAGCTGTTCCGCGTCGAGCGATTGTCCGGCGCGCAGTTTGGAAAACTCCTGCCAGTGACGCAGGTCGCGCAAAGAAAGCTGTGCAAGACGTTCCGAACTGCCGCTAAAACCGACGAGAAACACCGCACCCGTAATCAGCACCACCGCGATCAAGACGATTTCGAGCGCGCCATCAATCGACGGGATGATACGGATAATCGCACTATTGTTTGCGAGTACGATCGCACGACCGAGAAGTGCCGTCAGCAAGAATGCAAAGACGACGAGCAAACCGAGCCGGTTAAACAGAGTTCCTGCCGCAATCAACGGAATGATAAGCAGGAAGCCGTTAAAAACGCCTGTCGCAAAAATCGACGCAACGATCACCCCGGCTGTCAAAAAGCTGACAAACAAAATCGCGCCGCGCTCAACTTTTCCGGATTCGATCAGGCGGTAGATCACATACAGGATGATCGGCGCGATACCGAGGGTGACATAATTCGAAACCGGCTGTCGTTGTGAGGCATTCGTCAAGATTGGCGAAACCGTATAAATGACGAAGCCCAATACAAATACCGCCAAGACCCAGATCATATACATCAGCGATTGTGCGCGCTGACGACGGATCGGGTCTGTGTAAGCGTAGCGAACTTGCAGTATCTCTAACAGCCCAGCGATCATGACGCTGCCGCTCCATTCTTGGGCGTATCTTCGCCGATTTCCAGCTTGCCCAACCGGATCGAACCGTACTGCGCGCCAAGTGTCTCGCTGACTTCCAGCAGAGTCAACCGAAGCAGTTCATCAACCGTATTCGCAGCTTGATAGCGGGCGGATAGGCTGTTAATGAACTGTTCCTGTCCGGTGGCTTCACGAGCTTCTTCGTACAGGCGCGCATTTTCGAGACTGATGGTCATACGTTCCGCAAGGTCTTCGATCAAGGAAACTGTAGCGGGGTCGGTTTCCGTGCCGCTTTCAACCTCAATCGCGCCGATCACTTCACCACGCAGAGTCAGCGGTACGGCGATCATGGTGCGATCACCTTCTTGTGAAGAGATCGTCCGGTTTTGCGTCGCTGCCGCTTCCAAATTGGGTGACCACTCATCACGGCTTATCACGCGGGCATTTTGACTATCTACACCCGTGAGCGCGCGTTCCGACTGGATGAACTCATCCCAACTGGCGCGGGTGAGTTCGCGGTTCAATCGCTGAATACGCAGGTTATTTTCTTCCGCTTCGCTCAGCAGTACGCTGTTTTCTTCAGCGACGCGTGCTTGTTCATCATACGTCGCCGAGTTGCGGAGCGCTGTCCCCAGAAAGTCCGAGATCACTTGCAGCGCTTCCACGTCGATTTCGTCAAAGGTATCCGGTTCGGTGCTTTGCACGTCCAACGCGCCAACGACGAGCGCGCCGTCACGAATGGGAACGGCAAGCTCCGAGCGTGTGTTGATCAGCAGTTCGTTGCGGAAGTGAACCTCGTCGCGGTCGGTATCGCGGGCGATCACATACTCGCCGCGCAGTGTCACCTGACCGATCACGCTTTGCGATCCAACCGCAAGCTGATGACGGCGGGCGAGCAAACGCCGCCCGATTTCACCCGTACTTGCTTGCAGAACCGCTTGATCGCCCGATGCGTTGACGACGAACACCTGAACGTGATAAAAGCCGAACCGCTCCTGAATCAGGGTCACGACGCGGTCAAACAGCGATTTCAAATCGCTGAGTTGGGTCGATACCGCGCCGATTTCGGCAGAGGTACGCAGCAGAACCGCTGTACGCTGGCTGGTTTCAACAACGCGGGTAGTAAAACTGACCACGTAGCGCACAGCGATCGCCGCGATCACAGTGATCAGATTGGTGGTGAGCAGATTACTCGCATCGATAGCGCTGCCGGTGGTAAAAATGGAATATGTTTCGTAAACCAATTTTGCCAACACCACCAACAGCAAAAACCGCCAACTGCCCCGCTCGGCAATCACGGCAGCAATCACCAGCGTAATCAGCGCAAGCCGCGCCGCCCCCGGTGGGTTGAGCCACGTAATCGTCACCAGCGTAAACATGAGTCCTGAAGCGGCGAGGCGATAATTGGTCGAAACAATCCCGAACCAGAAAAAGTTGGCAAGCGCGACGCCAAACACATAGATCGTCACGCTGATACCGAGAAGCTGCACGTTGGGGTTAAAAATCGCCAACACAATCGCGATAGCAGCGGCAGCAGCGGCGGCAGCCAATGCCGTGATCCTGACGACTTGACGACGAAGTGCCGGAAGATCGGCACGGTTAAACAGGTCAGTAACAGATGGTCTACGAACGGCGCTCATGGCTTACCCCCTCTTATCCCCGGTGCCATTTCGAGGTGTGGGCGGCTGCCCTAACCGGATGGCAACCCGCTGCGCGCCGAGTGTTTCCTGAATGCTGCGCGCCGCCTCGGAAAGCACGGTATTGATCGAGTTTGTGGACTGTAAGCGTCCGCTGATCTCGTTGACGGTTGCTTCGCGGTGAGCAGAACGACGGCTTTCTTCAAAAAGACGAACCCCTTCCGCCGCAAGTCCCAAGCGCTCGGATACGGCTTCAATGACTTCGATCATATCCGCTTCCAGCGGTTCATTGCCCTCAAGCTCAAACTCCAGACCACCGATTGATTGACCGCGCACCATCAGCGGCACAGCAACGTGAATGCTGTCCGATGTAGGCTGTTGAACCAAGCGCCCTGTTTTGATCGCTTCGGTCAGCGCCGGTGTGAAATCGGCGTGACGGATCGCGATTTCGGTATCCATATCGATCGTCATTCCCGGCGTGCTTTGTTCCTCAACATACGATTCCCACGAGTCGGCGGTAATCTGACGGTTGAGGCGCTGGACTTCGTTCAAGGCAATTTGCGCTTGTTCGGTCAGGCGTTGATTTTCACGCACACGCGCTTGTGCTTGTTCGAGCAGGCGGGCGTTATCGATCGCGATGGCGATGTTATCGGCAAGCGCCTGAAAGATCGTCTGTTGTTCATCCGGGAAAGCATCGACAAATTTACTCTGCATATCCAACGCGCCGATCACCGTCTCACCGCTTCGCAGCGGGAACGCGGCTTCGACAACGGTTTCGGGCAAGAATTCGTTGCGTTTGTGAACAGTATTGGTCGAACCGCTGCGCGCGATGACAGCTTCATTCTTAGACGTCACCTGCCCGATAACGCTGACACTGCCAACAGGAAGGCTGTGCTGACGCGCCAACAGCATCTTACCGACATCGCCCGTACTCGCGGCGAGACGCGCCGTGCGCCGTGCTTCATCGACAAGGAAGATTTGGACGTGATACGCGCGCGGATACTTATCGCGGATTTCTTCGATCGCGCTGTTGAGCGTGTCTTGCAGTTCGGTACGGCGCAAAACGCCTGTCGCGATCTGGGTAGTGAGCGACGCGAGGTTATAACGCTCTTCGCTGACTGCGCCGACTGCCCGTGATTCTTGGCGGCGGATGATACGCAGGTACAGCACCATTGCGAAGCTCATCCCGATGATGATCGTGCTGATCGTGACAAGCGCCGCTGTTCCAAGCATGTCATCAGGGTAGTTAGCCCCATGGCGCAAATGCCCGATCAACAGCGTAATCAACGCGATGATCGTATTGTGGAAAACACCGCGTTCGCCCGAAAAAAGCAGTCCCATCACCGTGAATACCATCAAAACGATCGGGTCTTCGCCATCCGTGAAACCGCTGTCCGCCGCGCGAATCACTGCTCCGACGAAGAACACAATCTGCACGCCCCAACGCAGCGCATAGGGATTACCGCGGCGCAGCAGGACGTACGTCGCCACCCCCATGACCATCGCCACGATAATCAGCAAAATATGAAAGGTACGGGAGATCAATCCGGGAATGACGCTGGGACCCTGTGAGGACGATGCAAAAAAACCCGTGACCAACAATCCCAACATGATCACGACCAGCACACTGTACGCAAGCCGGGCACGATCCTGATCTGTACTGGACGAGAAAACGTTTACCGGAAAAATTCTGTCGATCAAGGCACGCATCGCTAAGTCCTCTCTTCGCTTGCCGCGATCGAATCTTGCGCGGTGAGGAAGCGCGCCCGAGCGCGCCGCGCTCCGAGTGCCCGCCCCAATTCGCGCAATGTCAGCGTGAGCATATTCTCAAGGCTCGACTGCTGCTGGTACTGCGCGCTGATCGTGTTGATCAAGGCTTGGTTGCGTGCCGCGCGCTGAGTTTCGGCATATGCTCGGCTGTTTTGCAGCGCGATCCCTAACTGGGTGACGATCTGTTCCAGAATCGCCACGTCCGTTTCGGTATAAACCCCTATCTGCGAGGATGTCACCATCACCTGACCGAGCGGCTGGCGATTTGGCTGGATCGGCGCAATCATGACCGAGCGCGTATTAAACGACGCATTCGGCAGAAGCAGCCCGCCGCTATCCTGAGCGACATCACTGGAGACAAACGTTTTACCCGTCTGGGCGACAAGTCCATACAGCGTATTCGTTAAGGGGATCGATACGCTAAACGGCTGTGTATCGTTGGCGCTGCGCCGTTGAGCGGCAACACGCATTTCGGAGATGGAGCGGTCATACAGCGCAATCATGAGCGAATCGAGTCCGAAAAGCTGGTTGACTTCCGCGAAGAACACTTCGAAGATTTCATCCTGCTTCATCGTCGCTTGTACGTTCTGGCTGAACATGGTGACGCGCTGAAGCTGAACCGCACGCATCGTTGAATCCGCCAGCAAACGCGCATTCTCAACAGCAATCGCAAGCTGTGACGTCATCGCTGTCGCAACTTGAATCAGTTCAGGGTCAATCACGCGCCCACGCTCGTAAATATCCAACCCCAACGAGCCAATCAGATGGTCTTGAACAACCATCGGGATGATGATCATCGAATTTAAGCCGGACTGCTCATGGAGAAACATGCGCGACATTTCCGGCAGGCGCTCATCGGTCGCAATATCTTCGATGTAAACCGCGCGCGAAGGATCACGCAAAAGAATCTGCGAAAGCGGGTTTGTCGCCATCGGGAGACGCTGCCCAACCGCGCCGATATCCGGAAATTCGGTGACAACCGTTCCCATCGATTGGTCTTTGTCCAACAGCATCATGCCCGCATGATCGACATTCACGGTTTCGGCGATCAAACGCGTGCCGAACTGCATCACCTCGCCTTGATCAGTCAAGCTCGAAAGACCGCTGGAAAGACGGTTCAGAATTTGCAGACGTTCAAGCTGACGATTTGCTTGTTCAGCGCTGATCTGTGCTTCCATAAGCAGGTGCTGGTTTTGCAGCACGATCGTGATCTGGTCAGCAACAGCGGTATACAAACGCTGGGTGCGCGCATCCGCAGAAAACTGCGTTTTAAACGTGATGGCGATCAGGTCTTGCACTTCCCCGCGTTCGCGGATGTTCATCACGACATAGCTGATTGGCGCGTACGCCTTCAGCGCTTCATGCAGCGGATGAGGCATCGCGGGAGCGGCGGCATTTTCGATGATCAGGACGGGCGTTTCCAACACCCACGATGCGCCTTCGGACAATGTGACCAACGTTTTGACATCGCTCTCATTGTCTCGCGTCGTGATCTGGCGCAGTACGAACGAGCGCGGTGTCGTCGTATCATCGGCTGCAATGTGCAAAATGGTATCGGCGTCCTGCGCGAGTTTCTGACGCAGCACGCGAAGAATATCCATCGTATCGACCGCCGCTAGCATGGCGCGGTTAATTTCGTACAGCGCCTGAACTTCTTCGAGCGACGTTTCGGTATTGCGAAGCAGCGATTGATTTTCAAAGACGACGGCTGCTTGATCAACCAGATTGCGAAGTGCGCGCAGACGTGCCGGACTGAGTTGGACATTCGTCCTGCTGCGAAACAGGACAATTCCGGTCAAGCGCTGCGAAACCACCATCGGCGTGATGAGAAGCGACTGCACGCCTTCCTCTAACAAACGCTGGCGTTCGACTTCTTCCAGAAACGGATCAAGACTGACGTTGGTAATGTTCAGTTCTTCGATCGCGCTGTAGGTATCGCTAGCAGGAAACTGATCAAGACGAAGGCGGGTGCGTGTTCTGGTAACTCGTTGTTCTTTGTATTCTGCGAGGAGAACGACATAAGGGGAGATGGTCGCATCTTCCAAAAGGCACAGTTGTGCCTCTTCATACGTCTGTTGGGTAAAGCTTACCAACGCATCAAGAATCTCCGCGGGATCGTTGGAGCCAAAAATCGTTCCAGCGGTTTCATACTGCGCTTGGGCAAGGCTGAGAATTTCGTTACTTTCGCGCGAATTAGGCTCCAATGGTGCTGAACTGCTCATGGATTGCTGCCCTTCTCTCCTTTGCCAGCCGGATCAAGGCGCTGCTGCACGCGCAAGCATCCGGTCGCGGGACTATTTCCACTCCCAAACCTCTTCACCTTGAAGCAGCCGCCGAATTTGTGCCGGAAAACGATCGGGATCGAGCGGTTTGCCCAGAAACCCATTGAATCCGGCTTTTTTGGCACGCCGCATTTGATCTTCGCTTGCCTCGGCGGTCACGGCACAAACAATCGTGTCCTTGAGCCGCGCATTGGCGCGCAGTTTTTGCAGCGCTTGATACCCGTCTTCATACGGAAGGCGAATATCCATCAAAATCAAATCAACTCGTGGGAGGGTATCGGCAAATTGGACAACCTGCCACCCGCTTGTTTTCCATTCACAGCGCTGCACGCCCATAAATGCCAGCATGCGCGCAATCAGGACGAAATTTGGCACATTATCCTCAACAACCAAGACATGTGCTTCACTCGGTTCAATTGGTTTCCGGGCGTTATTCAGGCTTTGCGCGCTCTGCTGCGTGTCGGACATCGCCATGCGGTGTTTTCCATCCCCTTTGTGGGTGAGGATCACCGTCCTCCTTTCTCATGTGGCAGACTTTGGAATACCTTTAAGCGTGTTCGCTCGGAACCTTCCCGTTGGGCGACACGCTGTCGGTGTCGGCAGCGGCAGACTGCGCCGGACTGCGGCGAATGTTCAGAAACCCAAACACATCATCCGCAATCTTGTCAACATCGATTGGTTTGCTGATGTACCCATCACATCCGGCTTGCAGGCTGCGCTCCTTATCGCCTTGCATGGCATTGGCTGTAAGCGCAACAATTGGCACATTGGCGAGCGTCGGGATCGCACGTATCCGCTGTGTCGCTGTCAAGCCATCCATCTCCGGCATGCTCAAATCCATCAAAATAAGGTCAGGTATTTCGGTTTGGGCAATTTCGATCCCTCTGGTGGCACTATCCGCCTCGATAACCACAAAATCATAGTCGGATGCCATCAGAACTCGCCGCACGAGCAGCCGATTATCCCGATTATCTTCAATGTAAAGCACTCGCGGCATGGTCGTGATCTCCCACTAACACTCACCAGCGGCAGCACCACTTAATTGACTATAACACAATCGCCTCGTAAACCGCACATGGGAAGCGCAGCAACAAGGGGTGACTGAAAAAAATGTGTGGATACGCCGCATATCATGGTGATAGATGATACCTAAGGTTCGACAATCAGCATAACATGGTTTCAGGATCGGAATCCTTGAGTTCATACATTCCAAGTGGTTAGAGAATTGAAATCGTCTCCCCCCCGCTTCATGATGTGCTGACGGATAGTGTAAACTATCGTGAGCATGGATCGCCATGTTTTATGAATGAAAGAGGAGACAAATCTACATGCCAAGCAAACAGTACGCCAATTCCCCGGCGATGACGATCAATCCCGCCAAGTCGTACACTGCCCATTTCAAAACAAACAAAGGCGAGTTCGATGTGCTGCTTTACGCCAAGCAAGCACCAATTACCGTGAACAATTTCGTCTTTTTGGCGCGCGAACAATTCTATGATGGCATCACGTTTCACCGTGTGATCAGCAATTTCATGATTCAGGGCGGCGACCCGACCGGAACGGGAAGCGGTGGTCCCGGCTACCGTTGGGATGATGAGCCGAGCGCGCTCAAGGAAATTCACGAAACAGGCGTGTTGAGTATGGCGAACGCGGGCAAAAATACGAACGGTTCGCAGTTCTTCATCACCCACAGCCCGCAGCCCCACCTGAACGGCAAGCACGCTGTTTTTGGTAAAGTGGTCGGCGATGGCATGAAAGTCGTCAACGCGATCCGTCAGGGCGACAAGATCGAAGCACTGACGATCGTCGAAAGCTAGAACTGCGCCTTATCTCATCTGATATAGGCAGGTATTTCAGTGAGTGATGGATAGAATATGGCGAATCAGGCACAAACGAAACGGTGGCTGAGAAGTCATGTCCTATCCATCGCAACTGTAGGTGCAAAGTGGATGGGAGAGTGCAATTCCCCAAAACTTGCCCCGTCTTAGCGAGGTTGTAAGTGGTCGCTATTGCGCGCTTTTTTTCGCTCTTGCCACCTATAGTACAGTAACCAACCACCAATCCAACTCCCGATCAGTACGATGACACCGAAGAAGATCGATAATCCAAGCACCAGTTGTCCGCTCAGGGCAATGACGAGTGCGATTATGAGAATTGAGACAATCACTGTGACCGGAATATATTCGATAAGTCCCGCGCCACGCTCCAATAGGCTATAGTCACGCTGGTTGTGCATTCTGATTTAGTCCACTTGAGTTGGTTACGCTCCGAATCATAAGTGAGACGTTCATCTTTTCCTAGTCACGAGCATTGCTTCACAGCGCCTCCCCCAAATTAATGCATTCCTCAGCTTGAACTCAACCAGCATTTAGCTGTTGCGACGAAGATTAGCACAACTCATCATTCGCAGTTCAAACGATATTACAATTGAGGAAATGACATGGTCGATGAAGTTGATGTGGTCGTGGTTGGTGGTGGTCCCGGTGGCGTAATTTTCGCCTATTTAGCAGCGCGGTCAGGACTGCGCGTGCGTTTGCTCGAAGCTCAGTCCGATTTTAACCGTGAATTTCGTGGGGACACCCTCAATCCGCTGGCGCTCAACTTGCTGGAAGAGCTTGGGCTGATCGACGAAGTGATGGCACTGCCGCATGGAAAAGTCAGCACACTACGCGGATCAGGGA
>CALBRY010000528.1 GCA_937927665.1 uncultured Chloroflexota bacterium | reverse complement strand
AATCGGCAGCGACAGCGTCCTGTTTAGCTGGCGATCCAATACACCGGGAATGAGCACCCTGTTCCTACGCCCGTTGAATGGTGAATACACGGCTTACCCGCTGACCGCCAGCGTTGATGATCCAAGTTTGTACACGGCGGAGCTCACACTCACCGATGGCGTGTATCAGTGGTATGGCGAAACCAGCAATAACTGCGGAACCAGCCAAACGGGGATGTCGGATAACCCATATCAACTGACAGTCACCGAATCGGTGCGGTTCGACAGCCGTGCATATCAATTCACGGTCGCCGACGACTACGATCAGAGCGTTGATACAAGCGGCGCGCGCATGATCGTGCGTGTCCGAAATAACGACGATGAAGCCCGCTATGTGCGCGTCGATGTGAATAACCCATATCGTGACTTGATTCTCGGCTTTATTGGCACGGGCAGCGTTAATCGTGCTGTGCTGCTCCAACCGGGACAAACCTACGATATGAATCTTCGGGTGTTCACACAAGACATTACCCAGTCTCAGTACGCGATGACGCTTACACTACGCACAGATGATGGAGTTACGGACAGCGTTCCGCTCACGATCAACATTCATGAGGCTGAGCCGGACATTCATTTCATCAATGTGGTGACCGATCCGCGCACACTCGTCACAACCGGACGGTTGATTAACTATGGCGATACGATCACCGACTTGAACCTTGATGTCGTGCAGCGCAGTGCAAATCTTCAAAACGCACTGCCCGCCAACTTCATAATCGAACCGGACATCCAACACGCTTATCTGCCAGCCGGACAGTATATTGACATCACCATTTATCCCATCCAGATCGGCGGGGCATCTGCCCTCAATTTGCCTGCTTCGGAGCGTGGAGCGAGTGGAATCGTCCTCGCGAGTGCGGGAGAGTCAGCGGGTTCGATTGGCGATGATCCTTACAATGTCGCGATGCAGATACCGGGACCGTTTGATCTGCGACTTTGCTTCAACGACGACTGCGCGACTTTGATCGGAGCGCCGCCGCTCAGCGACACATGCGGTGACGGACGGATGCCCCTCACTTGTAATGGTGCCGGAACCTATGTGATTACGTCGAGCGCGTGGTACTGCACCAACCGCCCGAACATTGATGTTCGCCTACGGTTGCCATTCTTCCTACTCCCGAATGTTGTTTTGGGAAGCGCAAGGTTGTCCGCCGAATTCCAGCCCGGTGGAGAAAGCGTATACAGTCATGGTACGCAGCTTGGGTTGAACGGTCTGCCAGTGGTATCCGGCATTGTACCGGACGCGCCGCTTCTATCGGGAGCTGTTCCAATCCAGAACATTCTGAACGGCAACCAAATCGTGAATGTACGTTCCGAACACCCGTATGGAAATCAAGCGCATTACGTGGTGACAAGCGATTTCAGGCTGCAACTTGAGGTAGTTAGCTACACGCGTGTGACCTGCGAACCCATCGAATCAGCAAGCCTGATGCTGGCACAGAATACTATCGCAGCGTGTCCTGCAGGGAATGGTTTCACCCCGGCAACACAAACGCAAACGCCGACCTGCACCATCAGTGCGAATCGTGGTCCGATCAATGTGCGCGTGTCGCCCAACGTCAACTCTGATGTGGTCGGGCAGGTGACCTACAGCCAATCGGTGACTGCGATCGGCATCACCCAAAATGGGCTGTGGTATCGTGTTCGTTTCAATGTCAATGACACCCCTGTGGAAGGCTTCGTCATCCGCCAAAACGAAAACGGCGATCTATTTGACGAATCCGACTGCGCGGGCGTGCAGCTTCCCATTTTGCCGGACGACTATGCGCCAACCGCCACCCCGACGGCGACCCCGCTCCCAACAGCGACCTATACGCCAACACCTGATCCAAGAACGCCGACTACTACGCCAACACCAACCCCTATGCCTCAGCCGTGTACCGTTTCGAGCGTGCCGTTCACGTTCCCGTCACGCTTCCGGCTTCCCGAACCCCCGACAAACCAATACGGTTGGGTACCGGTGCCGGACGAATACACGACGAATATCGCGTTCGGGATCGAGAACCGCAGTCGCGTGAATCCGCCGCCGTTGGGAACGGAGGGCTTTGCGATGGTCGCGCGGGAGTACATCCATCCAACAGGCTATACGTCGAACTACTTCGGCGTCGTCTCCATTGAGGTCTTGCAGAATTTGGGCATTCATCCAGATGCGCCAGACGAACCGCGCGGATCTTCCGGACTCAACCAGCGCTATACATGGCTGTACGTGCGCCTGATCTTGTCCGATGGGCGCTCCTTGACAGGCTCGCTCGTGTTGGAAGGACCTTCGACGGGGCGTATTGTTGATTTATCGGGTGACTGCGGCACGCTTGTTCCCACGCCAACCCCCAGTCCCACGCCCGCACCGAATTACGGCTATATTTCCTGCCTGAATTTTGGCGTTCAGCTTCCCGCAACCACATCCGGCACGAACATCCGTGATGCTGCTAACACGGCACGCGTTTTCTCCATTCCGGCGGGCATAAATGTCCTCGTTCTGGGTCGTGAACTAGACCCCGGCATACAGGCGCGGATTAATGGAAGACAAATTTCAGCGCCGCCCTCGAATGTGATCGACACAATTTCTGATCCGACTATTCGTGAACTGGTACGCGCTGAAGGGTGGGTCTTAATCTACTGGGACGATGGCATAAACCCAGTCAACCCTGATGCGTCGCAGACGACGAACGAGTGGTGGATCATCGGCAGCGTGGTCGAAACCTCGTTCGCTGGCACACAATGTCCGCCCAATCTCGAACCGACCGGCACGCCGTTACCGCCAACGCCTCCGCCGCGCGACTTCGCGCCAGTGATCGCTGGTGTCGGTCACATGTACGGCATCAGTGCCCCAGATCCGAACAACCCGGCAGCAGTCATGGGTGCACGCGGCTTCCACCCTGCCAATAATGCAACAACGTTGGATACCGTTCCGTTGAGCGTTGAAGGGTGTGTTGACAACAATAACTGCGACGGCAATCACGAACCCGGTCAACCTATACCGCTGTTCGCGCCTGTGTCGGGGTGCTTCATTTCGGCGGCGGGATCACCACAGCTTAGGCTCGCAGCAGATATCGGTGTATTGAAGGTGACAAGCAACGCCCAAGTGTGTGCGACGGCGTCATATCCCGACCCAATTGTCCAACTTTCGTTCACACATTTAATGCCACCAGCAGAGGGGCTTCCACGTGGTAATGGATCGTTTGTCGCTCAGGGAACATTGATCGGTTACCTGTGTCCGCCAAACAGCACCGGGAGCTGTAATTTGGGCGGCAGCGCGACTCACATGGCACTAACAATGGTTTCGGACAGGGTTAGCTCGCGTCCACAAGGACGAACATACTCCACAGACGCGGAAATCCAAGCCATGTTCCTGAATCTGCACAACTGCATTGCAGTGCCGTTCATAACAGGTGCGACCCCTGTTATTGTCAATCCCAACCCCAATCTGTGCAGCGTATATGGCTATTAGAGGAACGAAGACCATGAAGACTTTCCTGCTCAAGTTGGGGCTGTCACTCCTGCTGCTGGTCGTCGGGCTTCCTTCGGCGACTGCTCAAGGTACCTCGTCATTCGGTTTTGGTTACGCTGTCCAAGCACCGTCAGGTGCTTGGACCTTCACGGTTATCGACCCTGCTGGTGGGGTCGATAACATCCCTCTTTCCATTTCAGAGGGCAGCAGTCTCGTTAATATAGCTGCCAGCCCCAATGGTCAATGGCTCATGCTGTATTCAGTCACTCAAAGCCAATCCATCATTCAACTCATGAATCCTCTAACGGGCGAAGTGCGGTTGGTCGATCAGGGGTTTCTTGAAGACCTTAGTCTCTCGTCAGCGGTGTTCATTCCACAGTGGTCGCCAAACAGCCAATATCTCGCCTATAACATCATTTCGGCATTGGGCGGGGTGAGCGACACTCGCCTTTATGATTTGTCCACCGGCGCTGTATCCACCGCTTTTGCTGGGTTTCCCCTCTTGTCTCCTTATGAGTTGGCGTGGTCGCCAGATAGTACACAGCTTGCGATTGCGACTACTCGATGCACCTCGACCGATGGCATTGTCGCCTGTGGGGCTTCTATTCAACGGGTCAGCATTCCAAGTCTAGAACCACTAGGATGGGTCAATGCCACCGATGAATTGGGACAGGCATGTAACCTCGTTTGGTCGCCCAACGGGCAGTATGTCGCCTACTTCTTCTCGTGTGACAATAACATCAACTTCTACCACGAGATTTTTGTCCTCGATGTCCAGCAGTCGTCCGTCCAGCAGGTGACAGCGCTCACAAACCCAGCGCCGTTGGTGAATACGCTGCCGCTGAACTACAACAATTACTACAGCATCGAATGGAGCACCGATAATCAACTGCTGGCGGGAATCGTTAAGGCGCAAGGCGGGTCAGAGATTAATCCCGCATCGTTCCTCGCTGGGACTTTCGCCTATCCTGTCCCAAGCATGTCCTCTATCCCCTTACTGACGGAGGTCGCACGCGAATGGGCACGAAATCCTGTGACCGGCATCCTCGCGTATCGCGAGGATGCTACTCAGTTGGACGCTGCCAATTCGCTGAGCGTGGCAAGCCGTCAAACGAAAATCGCGGTGTATCAGAATAGCGCTTTGACCGAGATGGCTTCAGCATCTCCCGGTTGCGATTACCGCTGGTCACCGGACGGCGCATACTTGATGTACCGGGATGTCAGCCAGCAGACGTCGCTAGGGATCATTTGCAGCATTTCCGGCGCGCTTGTGATGTATCAAAGCATGACAGGCAGCTTTACCACCTATGAAATCGGTGGAAATGCACTATCCGCCGGATGGATTGCGCTGCCTGAGCCGCCAACGCCAACACCGACGAACACCGCTACCGCAACCGAGACATCGACGGCAACGCTAACGCCCACCGCAACTGCCACGCTGACGGCAACCGCTACCCCTGACTGCGGATACACCATCGCACGGGGTGATGTTAATGGCTTGCAGGCGGCAATTCGACAAGCGAACGAGAACGGCGCAGGTCTTGATGTAGTGTGCCTAACAGCCGGAACCTACATCGTTAATACGCCCGCCAGCAGACAGAATGCATTCCCGTTGATCAGCACCCAAATTGAGATTCGTACGTTGAATGGCACGGCGTATCTCATCCGCTCTCCGTTCGCACGTCCCTTCCGTTTCTTCGCGGTCGATCCCGCAGGTGCGCTCACGCTTCGCAGCATGAACTTATCAGCGGGTTTGATGCTCACGGGCTCCGGCGGCGCGATCTACAACCTTGGTATCCTCAATGTGATTGATTCGATGTTCTATCTCAATAGCGCTGTACTCGGCGGCGCAATCTACTCCGAAGGGCATCTGTTATTGAGCAATACGTCGATACGCGGCAATGTGGCATTCTCTAGCGGCGGAGCTATCTATGCTGCCGCAGGGGAAGTCAGCATGGATGAGAGCCGCATCGCGCTCAATGCAGCGGAGTCAGGCATTGTCACTTTCCGGGGGACTTCTTTGGTGGTCAGCGACTCCGTATTCTACGGCAACCTGACACAAGATGAGGGCGCGCTTTATGCTTCGGAGGGAAGCATCACGATCACGGATTCAAGCTTCAGCGATAACGACTCTCGCTCTGGTGCGGCGCTCTTCATTGACGGCGCATCTGCCTATCTTGAACAAACACTGTTCTTAGGCAACGGAGCCCGTGAGAATGGCGGTGCGATTTACATCAGCAGCGCGCCGGGAAGCTCGCTCAGCGGGATGTACAATACCTTCAGCGCTAACCGTGCGCGGAATGGCGGTGCTGTTGCGAGCTATGGGCAATTTAGTCTGTTGAACAGTGATTTCAGCGGGAATCAGGCAGCGGTCAGGGGTGGTGCAGTTTATTCATCCAATGGCATCTCAACCAATAGCGTGCAGAACGGATGCCTCGTCGCCAACACTGCGTCGATTGGAAGAGCGATCTTCAGCCAGACGTTCAACTTCAATGCCACCGGCAACTGGTGGGGTAGCGTTAATGGTCCCAGTGTAAGTCGGTTTGGCGTAGGAACGATGGTCAATGAGAATGTTGTAGTGACGCCTTTCCTCGTTCAACCGCCCGGCAGTTGTGGGGTTTCTGGCAGCTAAGCAGTTGTGTAGTATGCGAAAAGTCTTCCCATCGCGCTTACAAACACGTAGGCGTGATGGGAAAGTTTCCTACTACATTCTCCCCAAAATGGTCTGCCCCCGGTTTAATGGCTGTAAAACGTCAAAGGTGCGGTGGGCGAAAACACAGGTGCTCAAACACGTTCACGCATGGCTGACAGATGAAAGCGTACTGCGTGGATGTTGGCGCGGATTGCCGGGTGTGAGCGACAGCAGTCGAAGGTGTATACATGCTGCCGCCGCTCTCACTCTCCCTACTGGGGCGGCACTGCGATGCGCTCCACTGCCGCCATCACATCTTTCAACACGGGCTTCGTTTTGAAGTAGAGTACTTCGGCGGGAACATCGGAGAGCGCCTGTTCGGTCAGATTAACATGCTCATACACCAGCAGCAGCAGATTGCGCCGTCCTGCCGCTCGCACCTTTTCCAGCTTGCGCTTGAGGTAATCGGGATGCCAGAACCCGACAATCTCAATCAGCGCCCGCCGTCCATCTTTCTTGTGCGTCAGCGAGAAGTCCGGGATCATCACGGTATCGCCCAACAGGAGCACTTCATCTTCACGCGCGAGCTGCCACTTACCGCGCTCACTGCCGAACTTTTCTTCAAACTCCGCCGCGAAATCCGCTTCCATCCGGCTGTCGTACAGCGCCGCTGCCTTGAAATGACTCGTCAGCGGAGTGGTATGGTCAAGATGGTATACCAACTTCTCGTCAAACTGCGGCGGGCGGGTTGTCGCCTTCATCGTCCAACGCTCACCCAGAAACAGTGTCGGCAGGAACACCGCGAACTGCCGCCCATAGCGGGTGGTTGATTGCACGAACGGCGAAATCGGACCATCCAACTCGACCCGATACCCGTCCGCGATCGGCGCAGCCCAGAACATGAGCTTGAACAGCTTGAGGTATTTCCAGAATGTCTTGAAGTGATCAAACACATCCACCTGCATCGCATCCGACCAATATAACGCCGCCCGCGCCAGCTCAAGGTTGTAGCGGGCGATCAACGTTTGCGCCGTCCATTCCGTTTTAATGGCGGTGAGCAGATATTCAGATGGGCGATCCGCGTACAGCAACCGTTCCAGCAGTTGCGGCTCAAGCTGTGTTTCTGCCGCCGCTGCTGCGAGCATTTCTTCCCGCGTATTCGCATGAAACAAATCCGGCTGATCGAACACAGGTCCATGCGTAAACAACCGCTGACGCAGCGCTGCCGGATCAATCGGGGTGGAAATCGGCTCAAACGTCGCGCCGTCCGTCAGGACTTTCGCTAATCCCCGGATCACGATGTAATCGGTGCGGTCGCCTTCATACGCTTCGACCGCTTCATCCCATGCCCGCTGCGATTGTCCCACCAGCGGGCGAAACAGCCGAATTAGCTCGTCTGCCGTTTTGAGCCAGTGACGATTATTCCCATCGAGCATATCAATATGAAGCTGACCGTTTCGGTTACGCAAGCGGGGACGGACAAGATCACCTGTCAGCATCACACACCATTCTGGCGGGGTCGCCGCCGCTGTGCTTTGCCTTCGTCCACCGTACTACGCACGATCACCTCAAACAGCACTGCTTGTCGATTGCCGCTTTTGCGCAGCACCCGCCCCAAGCGTTGAACATACTCACGCGAACTCGAAGTCCCGCCCAACACGATCGCGATCTTCGCCTCTGGCACATCCACACCTTCATTCAAAACTTTCGAGGTCGCAATCGCGCGGTACATCCCCGCCTGAAACCCGTCGAGAAGGTGCTTCCGCTCCGCCGACTTGGTTTCGTGCGTGAGCGCGGGGACGAGATATCGCCGTGAAATCTCGTATACAACATCGTTGTTCTCGGTGAAGATCAGGATTTGTTCATGGCTGTATTCGCGCAGCAGTTTCTCCAGCGCGGCGAGTTTTCCTGATGAACCTGCTAGCAGTCGCAGAATGCGCTGACGGGCGAGCAGTGCCCGCCGCGCCTCCCGATCAAAGGCACTCAAGCGCATCAATTCCATCAGCCACGCGCCGCCGTGTGACTTCTGAAGCTGGCGTGAGCGAAAGAATCCGGCATAGATCGCAAAATCCGCGTCATACGCCTTACGCTCGATCTCGGTGAGCGAGACGCGTATCCGCTCCGTCCTGTACTCCGCCAACCGACTGCCGACCAAATCCTCAATCCGCTGTCGGAATACAATCGGACCGATCAAGTCATCGACGCGCCAGCGCCCGTCGGTCTGCTCGTAGTCTTCGGGATATGTTGCCGTCAAGCCAAGCCGAAATGGGGAAGGTGACATAAGCGCGGTTTCGCCCCAGCTTGGTGCGGGAAGGTGATGCACTTCGTCGTAGATCACCAATTTGAACCGGTTACCCGCTTCCGCGATCAAGTCTCCGGCAGAATGATATGTGGTCACGGTGATCGGCAGTACACGCTTTTCGCCGCCGTAATACACGCCAATGTCGATTTCAAACGCATTCACCAAACGAGCATACCATTGATGCAGCAGATCAATCGTCGGCGCGACGATCAGGGCAGATCGCTCAGCACGGTACACCGCCTGAATCGCGACA
>CALBRY010000527.1 GCA_937927665.1 uncultured Chloroflexota bacterium | reverse complement strand
AAACAAACTTCGTGTACAACAAATCCTTTTAAACATCCTCTCAAACGCCTGAAAATTCACTAAAACAGGTGAAATCCGTATTATGGCGCACCGAACCGAAACCGAAGTACAGGTATCCATAAGCGATACTGGGGTTGGCATTGCCAAAGAAGACTTCGCTAAGGTCTTCCAAAAATTCACACAAACAGAATCGGGGCTGCGGCAGGGTGGTGGTACCGGCTTGGGAATGCCAATCACCAAGAGCCTTGTCGAAGCGCACGGAGGACGAATCTGGTTGGAAAGCGAAGTTGGCGTTGGTTCTACGTTTCACTTCACATTACCCATCACCAATGCTTCAGTAACTCCCACCCTTGAGAAAGAAGGACAGTCATTATGAGCGATTATCCGAGTGTTGTTTACGTCGAAGACGATGAGCTGAGTCGGATGGTTATCGACATCCTGTTACGTGAGCAAATGGGACTATCCAATGTGGTCATATTTGAGGACAGTCAGGATTTCATCAAGCGATTAGAGGGGATGCCATTCGTGCCGGATGTGATTTTGCTGGACGTTCATTTGAAACCGCTAAACGGATTCGAAATGCTCGCTCTGCTGCGCAAGCATCCAGTCTATGCTGGTAAACCGATCGTGGCGTTGACCGCCAGTGTCATGAATGAAGAAGTCGAACTTCTCAAACATGCCGGTTTCGATGGCGTATTTGCCAAACCGCTCAATGAATTGACCTTTCCGGGGATGCTGGGGCGCGTATTGAATGGCGAGCAAATCTGGAGTGTTCTGTAGGTCTATGTTTCAAAGGACGTAATAATGACCCGTGTGCTGTTTGTCGATAATGATGCCGCTAGTCTGGTACTTTACGAGGAAATCGCCCAGATGATGGGGATAGAGTGCGTGTGCATTCAAAAGTCAACGCATCTTGCAACAGAGCTTGAGAAACTACCACCCATTGACGTAGCATTTGTTGATCTGGAAATGCCAACCCTCAATGGCTACGAAGTGCTCACGCTGCTGCGCGCACAACCTCAGTTCCAGTCGATTCCGATTGTGGTGTGTAGTGTATATGCAGGAGAAATCGAACAAGCTTATCAATCAGGATTCAATGGTTTTATCGCGAAACCAATCAGCATAGATCGCTTCCCTGAGCAGGTTATGGCGATTCTAAATGGTCAAGTCGTTTGGGAACGATATTCCAATTAAGTAGATACTGTCTGTAGATTCGTTGTCGACGCTCCTAGAAAGAAACAATACCATGTCGGATACCCAGAGAGATATTACAAACATGTCTCTACGAAACAAGCACATCTTCATCGTTGATGACAACGCGTTAAATCGCGCCACTTACCAGCTTATCCTCTTTGCCAAAGGCGCTTATGTCGGATTTGACCGATGGGGACGAGATACCGTGAAACTGCTTCAACGTGCGCGAAATATCGATCTGATCATTCTCGATCTCATGCTGCCTATGGGCGCAAGCGGCTATAACCTTTTCACACTGATTCGTCAGATGCCCGGTTATGAAACAACCCCCATTATCGCGGTTTCCGCCTCCGATCCTTATTCAGCAATGGAGAAATGCCGCGAGATGGGATTCTCCGGGTACATCGCCAAACCAATTAACGAGGAGTTGTTCCCCGATCAGCTTGCGCGGGTGATTCAAGGGGAACAGGTCTGGGCGGCGGTTCGATCAGGCACATAAATAGCTGTAAATCGCCGCTGCAAGACAACGGATCGCTTAATCATAGGTAGTTATGAAGGAATGAAACCGCTCAGATCAGCTTTTCCAGCAGACTATGTGTTTTGAGGTAGTGCTATGTGTGCTCAACTCTTACAAGCCGATGATGAGTCAATCGATATGCTGACTGAATTGCTCGGCAGCACCGATTGGGTCACTCGAGAAAAGGCTATGAAAGCTCTCGAAGTTATGGGTGCGAAGGCACATACCACCTTGCAAAAAGCTGTTGAGGCTGGAACCATGCCCTATGCTGTCTATGCCGCACGTGTCCTTAGTCGGCAGCGTGAGCCGCAGATTTTCTATCTCATGCAGCAGTTGATTGTGTCCACCAACCCACTGTTAGGGCAGATTGCTGTCGATTATGTGGTACGTTACAGCAGAAATGACGCTGTCGGTATTTTGCTGACGTATCTGCTTAACAGTTCCTACTTGGTGCAGATTTCTATTGTTAGAATGTTAGGGGCGCTGCGCGCCATCGATGCGGTTGACACGCTGATCGGGCTATTGGATGTGTCGTATGGAAACACACTGCGTATGACCGTCGTTTCGGCGTTGGGCAGGATCGGCGATCGGCGCGCGCTGGCGGTCGTTCGTGGTTTGATCGAAGATAATGATCCCCATGTTAGTCGAATGGCGCGCATGGCAACCGCACTGATTGAAGGGGCGGTATCCGTTGAATGGGCTTATTCGGCTTATTCATAGAAGTTCGGTCTTTGTGATTGCCTGAGGTTTGACGAGAGGAAATCCCGCGTGGTGAAGTGAATGGATGTCTGCTCGTTCCTGCCTTCTATTTTTACGTTCGTATCCCCAATCCATAATTCACCAATGAACTTCCGAATTAGACCTCAAATGATATGGCGGGTGTGTCCTTCGCCAGCTAATTAAAATGAAACAGCGTCGAGGATAGATAGTTCAAGAATGAGTGCTTGAGTTGTTGGAATGTCGCATGGGCGGTGTAGGCTCTCACACAATCACAGCGGATAGCGATTCAGAGCTGCAATGCCTCTAGCCGTCCCAGCCACTCACGCGCCGTCGCCTCCAGATCAAGGGTGGACCCTTCAGCCATCAATGGAGCGAGTGTATCGACAGGTAGCAGTGCTTTAAGCTCTCTCAGCAGCTTATCTAGATACTGCTGCCGGATTTCGGCGTCTGTAGCGGGATGATGTTCAATCAATCCCGCCAAGCGTGCCGCTTCCGCCACGTGGCTTGTACGGGCTATCCAGCGTGCGACCGTGACCAATAAGAAGGTGGTCGTGCGCAGCAAATGGCTTTCCAAACACAGGTACAGACTCTCGCGGAGGTAGGCTAGCAGTTGAGGTGTATCCTGCTCGAAAGCCAGCACGACCAGACTGGACAGGCTGTTAGCAATTTCATGTTTGTTTCCGCCGTCACGGAATAGAGCCAGACTCTGCTGATAGTAGTCGCGGGCGGTTGTGTAGTCACCCTGCATGTACAGGACATCGCCGAGGTTATTCAGGATACTTGCCGTGCCATGTTTGTGCCCGATGTCACGAGCTAGGGACAGACACTGCTGATAGTAGTCGCGGGCGGTGTCGTAATCACCTTGGGCGTACATGATAGTGCCAAGGTTATTCAGGCTGAGAGCCATGCAGCGTTTGTCCCCAATGTCACGAGCTAGGGACAGACACTGCTGATAGTAGTCGCGGGTGGTGGCGTAATCGCCCTGTGCCCTAGAGACAGAGCCGAGGTTATCGAGACTGTCAAAGACGCCGCGTTGGTCGCCAAGGCTGCGGTACAAGCCGAGACTCTGCTGATGATAATCGCGGGCGGTGGCGTAGTCACCTTGGGTGTACCTGATGCTGCCAAGGTTATTCAGGCTGTCGGCGACCTCAGCCTGCGCCCCCAACTGTTCCGCCAGAGACCTCGCCATCCGCGCGTATTCCTCGGCGGCGGAATATGCGGCTCGTCGCCAGCTTGTTTCCGCATACCGGTTCAGAAGGATGGCTTGGCGTACATCGTTTTCGCACAGCAAGGACAAACCACGGACTATCAGCGCTTCAGCCTGCCCATATTCAGCGCTAATCCGTATCAAGGTTTGCACTACCGGTAGCAGATAATGCAGCTCTCGCTCGACATCGCCCGCAGCCTGCCAGTGCCCTAGAAGGGGTTCATCATAAGTCTTATCACGTGGGTACGCCGCCTCAATGGACAGAGCTACCGCCCGATGAATAGCGCGACGCTCCTCTGCAGTCAGCGCGCGCAGTACACCGTCCCGCAATTTGTCGTGGGTGAAGCGCCATCCGCCGTCTATCCTTTCCAGCACACTCGCGCCTGCGCCAGCGATCAGGAAAGCTTCGCTATCGCCCTCTGCCAGTCGTGCCAATACCGCCAAATCTAGTTGTCGCCCGGCAACTGCTGCCCGCTGCAACAGCGGACGATATTTCTCTGGCATTCGCTCTAACCGGCGGATGATGATACGTTGGATACTCCCCGTAAGCATCGCGGACGGAAGGGTGCTTGTGCCAATGGCAGACAGCGACCCGGCTTCCTCTGCCAGTGCCCGCACTGTCTCGACCATGAAGAAGGCATTCCCTTCCGCCTCGCGCTGCAAAAGTTCGATCACCTGCGGTTGTTCACCCGCTTCCCCCAGCATAGCGCGCGCCAGTGCCTCTACCGCCGCACCGGTCAGGCGCGGCAGTTTCAAGACAGAAGCGCCCGCTAATGCCTCCGGAAGTTGGGGGCGTTCGTCATCACGGTAACTGGCTATCACCAGCAGACTTTTAAGCTGATCGCGCAGTGCAAGCAATTTTGTCAGCAGGAGAAGGCTTTCGGTCGCCCATTGCAGATCTTCCAGCAGCAGAACAAGAGGGCGTTTTTGGCGTTTGAGCATATCCGCCAGTGTGTCTACTAGGCGATCCTGCCCCGCTTTGCCCGGTAATTCGGGTGCATCAGGCACCTCACGCCCCAGCAATGCCCCAATGTCCGGCACGATTGCTTTCAACACGCCCGCATCAAAATCAGTGAGCGTGGTTTCCAATACCAAACAACGGGCGATATCGCGCCAGAGTTGGTAGGGTAATCCGCCTTCAGCCACTGCCTGACCCCGCAGCACCAACGCCCCTTTAACAAGGGCACGGGTACGAAGCTCATCCAGCAGACGGCTCTTGCCTACGCCGCTCTCGCCGCCAACCAACCAGAACGCCCTGCCGCCGACCAGCGTATCGCTGAGCGCATCTTGTAACAAGGCAAACTCGGCATCGCGCCCGACGAAGGTTGAGGCTTGAAGAAAGCTCTCCCGTATCGTGAAGGATTCGGTTGGCAGCGGCACCTGCATCGCTTCACACAGTGCGGCGATCACCAAGTCGGCGTGCGCGGGGCGATCCTCAGGGGTTTTGCTGAGCAAGCGGGCAGCGAGTGGTGCCAGCGCGGGCGGCAGTTCGGAGACGTCCGCGGGGCGGTTCAAGAGGCTATCCAAGGACAAAAACGGAGAGTCATCTGGCATATCCGATAGAAATGGGTGTCGATTAGCCCATAATTCAAAGAGCATTACCCCTACTGCATACAGGTCAGAGGTTACCGAGGCTGGCGTACCCAGAAGCACTTCGGGAGCCATATAGGGCAGTGTGCCGGCGGCTCTGTTATCGGGCGGCTTCGATGACTCAATTGTCAGCGCCAGACCGAAATCAAGCACCCACAGCCGACCATCCGGTGTAACGAGGAGATTACTCGGTTTCAGATCGTGGTGAATGACATTACGGCGGTGCAGATAGGCAAGCGCTTGCAGCAGATTATTCAACAGGCGAACCTTGCCTGCGTCGTCGAGGGAACGCCCATAATCCAGCAGCGAACGTGCACCGTCAAGCAGCATCATGGTGTAGTACGGTGCACGATTGGCATCAAAGCCATAATCGAGTACCGGAATGATATTGGGGTGGTGCAGCGAAGCCAGCGTGCGGAATTCCACTGCAAGCGCGAACAGCGGATCATCACCGATGGAGTTATGTTGGACGTCGGCAGGATCGATGAAGACACGTTTGAGGGCGATGGGCTGCTGCGTCAACCGGTCAAATGCGCGGTAGACGACTCCCATGCTGCCTTTGCCCAAGGCTCCCTCGATTGTATAACGTGCCGAAATTGAGGATTGATCGGGTGTCATGATCGTCTGTTTTTTAGCGGCGGTCAGGTGTTACTGTTGCGCCATTCACTTTCCGGCGAAACCCGTCACAGGATCAGGAATTGTTCCCTTCTGGAAGCCAGATTCGTACTGTTGTGCCCTGTTCGGGAACACTCTCCACGGTGATGGTTCCCTGATGCAGTTCAACGCAGGCTTTCGCGATCGTCAGTCCCAGTCCCAGACCGCTGATCTCGCCGATATTGGTGCCCCGGAAAAACGCCTCGAAAATGCGCGCTTGCTCTTCCGGCAATATGCCTATCCCACTATCACTCACGGTCAGTTCAACGCCTTGGTTTTGTGTCCGTAGGCTAATCGAAACCGGACTGTCGACTGCTGAGAATTGGGCAGCATTGTGCATGGTATGAAACACCGCATTCCTTAGGGCTGCAGCATCCGCGCAAACCATGACAGAGTTGGGTACGTCGAGGATATATTTACCGGGTTGAGCAAACTGGTTTTCTAATTGTTGTGCTGTCTCACAACATAGAATGCTGACATCGATCGGGCTAAACTGCACCGTTTCAGGTACAAGGTGCCCATTCACGACAAGACCAATTTGACCTAATAAATCGGATAGGCGGGTAACCTGAGCGTATATATGCTTAAATCGGCTCGCTCGTTGTTCTGGGCTGAGACGCTCTAAATAGAGATCAAGCGTCGAGGCGCTGGTTTGGATGATCGCTAGCGGCGTACGGAACTCATGGGCGATCCGCTCCATCATACGGGTTTTGAGCTGACTGAGTTCGGTTTCCTTCGCGAGTATGGTACGCAGCCGCTCCTCCTCGATAAGTGCCTGCTGCGTCTGCTGTTCCAGCAGATTGTGCAGACGTGCATTCTCAATCGACACTGACGCTTGCCGGGCAAACAGGGCGAGCGTTGCCAGTTCAGCTTCGGTGAACCGATTGCCTATCGACCGGTTTTCCACGTAGATAGCACCGATTGAATCGCCGCCCGAAATCAACGGAACGCACAGCACCGATCGCAGTTTAAGCAGCGTGACGCTTTTCGACAATTTCCATTGTGGATCGTCTACCGCGCTTTTGATCACTTGGGGTTCGCCACTCTGTAATACCATTTGGAGGATGGACATGCTGACCTGATCCTCGGTATTGCCCAGTTCGTCTGCGTCCGTGCCCTGCCGGACGCGAAAATCCAGTGTTCCATCCTCATTGAGCAGCACAATATAGCCGCGTTCGGCTCCGACCAACTGCAACGACTCGTTCATCGCATATTCGAGCAACGGTTGCAGGGTATGCGTCTCGACCATTCGGCGGCTCAGGGAAAGCATGTGCTCAAGATCGGTCAGCTCCAATGTATCATCCCCTCCCAGCGAGCAGGCGCAAGACAACATACCATCGTGTCTTAGCACAGTCTAGCATTATTTCGAGTTTTCGAGAGTCGAGAAGATCGATGCACTGAGTGCACCCAATACCTAGCAATTTAACAACTGCCGCACCCGTGTGAAATGCAGCAGACGCCACCCTTCGATGCGCAGGTCGGTGATCATTGGTTTCAACGCTTCACGATCCAAGTGCTTGTTAAGGGGAAATTCGGGGATGGGAAACTCGTAGAATTGCCTAGTTTTCGACACTCTACCCCTCAGGTCCAAGGCTTGAAAACTATGCAAACGCCGCCAAAAACGGGATGTGTAGAACAGCATGCCCGTTTTTTCTTTGATCACAATCTTCGGCACAAACTGCTGAATCGCCCGCCGTTTCTCCCCATTTCACTAGTCCGCTAATCGAGATAGTTTGGCGGATAATTTCAGCATCCAACATTTCAGCGTCAACTTATCAAAAAGCGTTTTATCGTTGTAATGTCACTTCAATATTGGTGAGTACTGATTTCACCATGTGATCTATTCCGAGTTCACGAAAAATTGCGAGTGCTTGGTCGTAATGATATTTTGCTTTGTCGGGCTGTTTTACCGTGGCAAAAAGTACACCTAAATTGCTATGCCAGTTACCTTCATTCAGCCGATCGGTGATCCGTTCCGCAATTTGCAAAGCCGCCCGATAATGGTCAATGCTTTGGGAATATTGCTTCAAAAGGCGAAAACTGTTCCCTAAATTCCCATTGAGCGCACCAATACTGCGTAGATGCTGAGACTTTTCCGCAATGGCGAGTGCCGGTTGCAGATATTCGATTGCTTTATCTGGCATATCGAGCATATTGTATGCGTTGCCGATGTTGCCATAATGTTGACCGGCGCTCCATTCATCATTTAGATCGTTTGCGATTGCCAACCCGTCTTCATAATAGTGGATTGCATTCACGTAATCCCCTTTGTCAAATAGGGTCACACCTAAATAGCCCAACTGCTGTTGTTCCACACTTCTGTCGTTGATCTGCTGCGCTAAAGCAAGTGCCTCTCGATGATGGGACTCCGCATCATCCAAGAAGTGGAAAATTCGGAGAATGACTCCGATCCCGGTAAGCGCGTGCAATTGATAATCTACACTGCCGGAACTTCGACTCAACGTGAGGAGCTTCTCGTAGCATGCGAAACTGGTGTTGTAATCTCCAATGACTTTGAGCGCATCTGCCAGATGATGAAGCTCGACAACTTGCTCACTGGTATCACCTAAAGCTTGGTAGGTCGCCCATGCTTTATTGTGATGGTCGACAGCCTGCGCATATTGTCCGAGCTTTGACAGCGTTAAGCCAAGATTCCCATTCGCATTGGCAATGATTCGTTTATCTCCCAATGCCTCAGCAATCGACAGCGCTCGTTCATGACACTGCACCGCTTGCTGTGTTTGCCCTAGCTCCGACAGCACATTTCCCAAGTTATCATAGGTGTAGGCTTCCGAGCGCCTATCCCCGACGTGTTGATGCTTCTCCAGAGCTTGAATGTAAATAGCGGATGCTTTCTCAAAATTTCCCTGTTGTGCGAATACTGTCCCCAAATTCCCTAACCAATTACCCATTTTGCGGTCGTCGTACTGCTCAGTTGCGATTTCGAGGGCGATTTCCAATTGTTGGCGGGCATCTTCATGCTGTTTTTGTGCCAGAAAAACATTCCCGAGATTGCCCCGCCAAAGTGATTCCAGCTCTCGGTCAGTTAGCTCAAGCGCGATCTCCAAAGCGGCTTGTAAATACCGGACGGCGTCTGCGAACTCCCCTAAATGGCGAGCGATGATGCCAAGATTACCCGTATGAACACATTCAGCGCGCCGCAGGCGAAGTTGCTGCGCAGCGGCAAGTGCGGGCTGTACCCATTGGCGAAAGCTTCTGGGATCGAGTCGCAAAAGCAGAAGATCCGCCCCCCAATCGGCATAATCCTCAAGCATCCGCGCAATTTCGTCGTCTTTCTGTGCATTCTGCAGCGACCATATTTGTCCCTGCTCAATTTGCTTAACATCGAGATCAAATGCCAACAGCGATTCGTTGACCCCATCTCCGCCGAGAAGGTACTGCTTATTGAGATCATTGAGGTGGTGGAGATAATAGTCGGCGTGCCGTTTTTTGATTTCAAACGCGTTCATCTTATGCTCACGCTTCGATCTTGCCGAATCGGGTTGTGTAGACTGAGATTCTTGTGAAATTGGCGATGCCAATAGAGCAGAACCACGCTATCTGTTATGCAAAAAAATATTTCACAGACCGAGACGCAAGATCAAGGAAGTCACATAGACGCGACAGATCGACCCGTTTCGAATAGGCTGATGATACGGGACTCTGCCCATTTGCTCCTGTAGTCAATGGAGATTGGTGTGTTTAATCGCAGTTGATGCACAGTACGATCACACCTGAAGCTCTGCCAGATCCGTATCCAAAAGATGCTTGGCGTACATCGAAAGCGTGTAATGCATTTGGAAGCGGGCTTGCCCTAACGGTTCTAACAGCCCGCGCCCCACTAATGCCCGAACAGTCCCGCCGGGGTCTTGCAACCCACATATGTTGACCATCGCACGTAATTCGAAAGTCGCCGGTTTTGGGGCAAAAGCTCCTATGCAAGCAAAGGTTTGCTGCTCGGATTCAACGAGGGTTTGAACACTCATTTTGAACAAAAGCCCGATAGTAGGTGTTTGCCCTGTTGCCTCATTGAACCGTTCCGCAGGCGCTTTGTCTTGAAAACCTCGAAAATTAGTTTGCAGATCGGTGAACAATTTTTGTGCATCAATACCTAAAAACCATTCTTCCTCGATCAGCCGCCCCGCTACGCGCAATGCCAAAGGCAGTCCTTCCAGCGTTCTCACCAAATCGACAATTTGATCCGCGTATTCCTGCGCCCCATTCGGTGCGAACACCTGAAGAAGTTGGATTGACTGTTCATCCGTTAACACACTCAGTGGATACACATCCTGAGCGGTGTCGGCTAAACTTTCATATGCCAGATCAGTAAAGCGGGTAGCGAACAGGAAAGTTGTTTGATCGCTGCGAAGGCTTTTGAGTAGATTCCCCTGCGCCTCATTCCAAACATCATCAATCACCAGCAGGATTTGCTTTCCTTGCAGCGCAAATCGCATCTGTTCGACGACATCTTCAATCTTCTGAACCGATTCGATATGTGTCGCGCCGATCTGGCGTGCCCATTTACGAAGGATTTGCAGGATATCCCCTTGAGGTCCTAGGCTTGCCCAAAGAATACCATCTGGGTAAAGCGGGCGAAGCCTTTGATCTTCATCGTAAACCAATCGATTCACGAGCGTCGTTTTACCGACACCGGGCCAACCGCGGACAACGGTCACGGGAAATTGGTTGCGTGCGTCATTAACTCCGAGACGCCCTTGAAGGATAGCAAGATCATCATCACGCCCGATAAATACGTGTGGGTAAATCGGCTTGATGAAACTCTGGTCCTTCTGCAAATCATCGACCGTGATTTCGGAATAGATGTAGGGCTTCCACGCAGTACGATACTCTTTTTCTGGGAAAAACGCTTTCAATATTTTGAAGTTTTCCAGCGGCACATGCGCAAGGTTGAACAGTTGAAAGGCTTCTTCTGCCTTGCACCGCTGAGCAAGGGAAACTTCTTGTGTCAGAACATGAATGAGGGCAACGAGTTCTTTCAAATCGTACTGTTTATTTCCGGATGTTTCTTTCCCACGAAAGTTCCGATTGAAGCGGTCTATGTCGTACTCATCCCACTTTAGATAAGCAGCCATAAGCTCGCGTATTTGCGTGTACTTAAGTCCTCTGTCCTCCACCATCACGGTGACAAGCTGTGCGATTTTTTGGACGTGCGAAGTTTCGCCTACGTTGTGCGACATTACGCATATTCCTTATTACGCTTCAAGTTGTGAGCTTTTGTGAACCCAAAAAATCCGTGCGTATCCCCTAATGTCTTCGTGAAAAAGTGCGGATTGATTCCGTATCTCTGCATTTCCCCTTGTGGCATTCTGTACACAGATGCTCAGCATCATTACAGAGCATCGAACTACCAACCACTAGTGGAGCAGAACATGGCAATATCCAACCATAAGAGTCGTGATCGACCGCAGCCCGTTTAACGGGTGTGTTCCCGGTAGGCAGCTACTTGGCGGTGCACGTCCTACCGAAAACACACTTTGCCGCTGACAACCGGGCGAGTACCGGTTGGCACTTTCATGCTAACCGCCTCGCACAGTGGAGTCAACTCACCCAGAAATTTGACACCCAATCAGCGAGGAATAATCACCATGACGAAGATCGTCAAGGCTGGCTTAGTGCTGCTTGTCACCATTCTCTTGGTCACGGGTACCCCTTCGGTCACCTACGCCTGTGAAGGCTCGCCGGGAACGTGCCCGTGCACTGGTTGCTAATTAAGGCAGCCTAATTGTATATGAAATCTGGGGTGCGGGCACATCACCCGCACCCCAATCGCTTGATTTATGACGATACAGGATGCTCATCAAACCACTGGCTGAGCGCCTCGACAATGCGATAACGTTCTAGCATTGGCATGTGACTGAGTTCATACTGAAAAATCGCGCCCGCTTTTTCCAGATACCGCTTGATACTGTCCAACGGCATAGCAAAAAACCCCAGCGCATGAATCGGCAGCGACTCCAGAAGCTCATCAACAACCATACGTGCCGTTTCCACGTTTTGATTGCCCACCGGGTAAGTTTTCAGCAGCGTACTTAACACTTGACCGTATAAAGCGCTGGCGGTGTGCTTCATCGACGCCTTTGGAACATCAAGGGTTTGTCGAAAAGCATTATGCGCCGCATCATACTGCTCTATGCGAAGATAGGCTTTTCCAAACGCCGACAGCACGCGCGGTTTAATCACATACAGTTGGTATTCTTCCACCGCGATCAATGCCTGGCGCAGCAGTTGAAACGCTTCGGCATGCAAGAACTGCGAGGATGCCAGCGCCCCTTGATTCCACATCACATCCGTCCGCAGCCATAAATGCTGAATGTCGTTTGCGATTGTGTAGGCTTGCGCGAAACTGGCACGTGCCGTCGTAAAATCACCGAGGAAGTAGTAAGCAACTCCCAGATTGAGGTAAAGAAAACCGGTTTGCTCTTGATAATTCAGGTCACGTGCGAGTTCAAGACCGCGCTGAAAATACGCGATCGCTTCAGTGTAACGACCAATTTCTATCGAATTTAAGCCCAGCGCATTCTGATTATGCTGGGCAATGCGTTTTAAAATTTCCGGCAGTGAGTCGAGATCTCCTTCCAGATGCTGCGACACTTTCTCGTAATATTGTTGAGCGACATCAAACTGCCCCTGATAAAAATAGCAGTTTGCTATGTTAGACCAGACTGCGTACAACAGCGGACGGTGCTGCGTTTCCCGCGCCCATTTTTCGGCTTCGTGAAAAGAGGCGAGTGCCTCGACGTAATGCCCGGTTTGGAGCAGCATATCGCCGATATTGTTGTATAAACCGCCAAAACGATCGGGCAGGTTGATCTCACGCGCGATTGATAACGCACGCTCAAATGCATCAAGTGCGACATCGAATTGGGTGAGGAACTTCGCAAGCTTGCCTTTTTGAAATAGGATTTCGACTTGTGTCACAGGAGGCAGCACAATCTGCGGATTCAGCCCCAAAAGCAGGTTGAGTGAAGCAACATACAGCCCGCATCGCTCGAAGTAAGGATGCAGCTGACTAAAGGTGTTTACAGCCTGAAGTTGCAGCATAGGGTATTGATCGGTAACCAACACCATCTCAAACATTTCCAGTAGATTTTGCCGATGGTTGTCCAACAGCTCAAAGTTGTTGTAATGCGCCGTCACATAGTCCAGCATGAAACGCACGAACGATTGCTTGATGCGCTGGACGTGTTTGTTGGTAGGCGGGATATTGTCTTGCACATATTGCAGGACGATGGGGTGCAACGAGTAGTATAGTTCGCCCGTTTGCGACTCGCGTTCTTTGATAAGCCGTAGATCGACGAGGTTTTGCAGGTGCGGCGGCAGCGATAGGGTACTGATATGGGTTAACACACTGCGTAAGGCATCTGCTGTTACTCCTACCTCTGGCGCAAACAGGCTTATCGTATACAGGAGATTCTTCTCTGGAGGCAGCAAGTACGTCCATAACCAGCCGATCAGGGATTGATACATCGCTGTAACATTTGCCTCTAGGCTCAGCGACGAGTTTGGCTCCTTCAAGTGCTCGATCACCCCTTGAAGGCGTACCCGCTGCCGTTTTAACCCGCCGACGATGATGTTCAGTGCTAATGGGAGACCAAAAATCAATGCAGCAAGGGTTTCAAAGTCTGTGGCATTGCTAGATTGCAGCCAGCTTGACTGATCAAGGAGAAAATTGCGAACCTGTCTCGCATCCAAGCCTTCTAGCTTGATTTCATAATACTGATAATCGGGGAGTTTCCGTGCAACCAACATTACCCTTGCGCGTCCCAACAGCTCTCTCAGATCATCCACCACCTGCGTATCGGCAAGGTGCTGTGAGTAACCTTCATCCACAATGACTACTTGGTTTGGCGTTTCCAGAAGCTGCTTGAGGCGCTGTTTTTTTCGTCCAATGTCTAATGAAAGCAGAGCATGCATTCCCATTTCGATCAGAATACTGTTGCATAAACTCTCATGATCGAATGCGGCGGCTAGCTCAACCAAAACAACAGGATGATCGGGGTGTTTGGCGCGCATTTCTTTCACAACCATTTGCGCCATTTCGGTTTTTCCGCTGCCGGGCAGCCCCACCAAGCCGAACATGCGTTGTTCGCGTGGGCTAGTCAGCAGTTTGACCAACTGTTGCAGGATTTCCGGGCGTTCAAATTGCTCGGTGGCGGGTTTCGCTACGGTCGGTGCGAATAATTCTTCTAACGGGATTAAGCGCTCCTGCTTAATGAGCTTGTTCCACGATTCCCAATTGCGACCGACTTGGGGTTCGCCTTTGGTCTCACGCTCATGCAGTTCGTCCATATACTGATGAAGATCAGCACTGTGCCGCTGCACCCCCAACCAGATCAAATAGTGGAGCGGTTTAAGTCCTGATGCGGGACTATGCCACCATAGTTCTGCATACGACTGCGCTTCACCCCACATATCTTGTTGTTTTAGTAAATATTCCACCACACGCTCAAGCAGTCGATGGTAACAACGTGCGAGTTCATCCCGCCGCTTTTTCTGCCTGAAAGTGAAATTTCGATTGCCCGCTTCATCCCCGGCTTTGAGCAAGAAATCGCCTAAGAAGGGTGTTTGATAGAGCAGCAATATAGATTTCGCTTCTTCGTACTCCTCTGAACCGAAGCTGGGAGCAGCTTGAAGCAGCGCTTCACCCTGTTCAAAAAACGCACGACTGTCGATCCACAGATCGGTGTGTTGAAGTTGAAGCAAATCGCGTTTGACGTTTATCACGGTTTCTTGAGGAAGGGTTTTGCGAAGGTAGAACAATGCCTGTTTACGTAAAGCATCCCGTGTTTCGGGTATCTGAATCCCGTACAACTGGGCGGTTAGTTCTTCACGGCTGTAGACCTGATCTCCTTTGTCTGCCATCACGATCAAAAGTTTCAACGCTTGGGGGTTGATGTCCTGCAATACACCATCAACCCACACTTCCGGTTGCTTACGAAGCAAATAGATTTTAATCGCAGCATCTGTAGGCATGTTCATTTTCATTGACTTATCTAGGGTTAGCACCTATGTATGATAGTCGCCTTGCTCAAAAAAACCGTAAACAATGGCACAAAAAAGGACACATGAAGGACACTTCAAGGACGAAGGATGTGATTGACTTCTCTGTATCAGGATATTGGAGATTGATCATGCATTCCGCTTCGTTTTCCGATAATGATCCGCTTTGCCATCGCGCTCAACAACTGATTGCACGAGGTATCCAACCTTACGCCACATCCTTTACGCGCTCACATCTGCTGTGTGAAATCAACGAGGAAAATGAAGGGATCGGGGTGGAATTTCCCGATAAGCAAGGTCTGTTCACAGTCTGTGGTCGCATAATGTCGAAAACGGTATGCGGAGAATATCTGCTGGTTTCGATTGAAGACCAAGATTCAACCCTTCAAGTGATTTTGTCGGCAGACAATCTGACCAAAGCATCCATCAACTTGTTCGCGTTCTATGTGTATAGAGGGGACTATTTAGGGTTTACCCTCGATTATTTGTATCGTGAACAGGGGCGTCTCACGGGCATAGTGAAAGAATGGCGGTTCTTAGCACTTGCCAATATGCCTTTCCCAAGGCACATGAGTATTGAACGGCAGCGCGCCGAACAACAGTTGTATCTTGCCTCAAGTTTTAAGGCACGTGAAAGTGTCATCATACGCGCCCGCATGATCCGCTTTATTCGCCAATATCTGGATGAGCAGGGTGTTTTGGAAGTCAATACAACAAGAACACAGCTCATAGGGGTAGCGCAAGCACTTCTTCAATTTCTCATCGGGGGTATTGAGCAGGTATATGAAATTACCACCTCAGGCAGCGCACAACCGATTGATTGGATGAGCCATCCACAAAGTTTACGGCTGCACTGCTGCATGGCGTTGAGTTCACCGCAGGCTGTCATGAACATGCTGGAGCAAATGCTTCATAAGCTCACACAGCGCATACATTCTACTTCTTTGCTTATTTGGCAGCCCCTGAATCGCTTGAATTACGCCAATGATTCGGAATCGGTTGAAATTGCGGATGAAACCCAGACGCTTGAAATTGATATGTCAACCGGATGGGCACGGCGCACCTTATACCAAGCCATTGACGACGCTCTTAGGGTAGATTTCACGAGTTTGAGTTCAACAGAGCAAGTGCTGAAAGTTCTTACACAAACTGGATTGCAGCTCGATTCCATGAATTCAGACATCCCTGTGAGAGTGATTGCGCAGCAAACATTTCAGCAGTATGTTGCGCCCACTCTAATACAGCCAACATTCATTGTTTATCCAGTTGATCCAGCCAACCCGGTAGAGTGCTTTGAGCTGTATATCAATGGCATCTTGCTTGCTTACGGACAGCGCGAAATCACCGATCCGCTCCAACATACGGCGGTTTTACCAGAAGCTGGCAGTGAGTTTCGGGATCATTTGATGCTCGGAATGCCACCTGCAAGCAGTTTGACACTTAACCTTGATCGACTTGCCATGTTGATGATAGGGGCAGCCGATATTCGAGACATGGTTTGTTTTGGTAGAGAAGTTCAATAACCACAATCGAAGCGGGTTATAAATCTGAGCGAAACAGCATCTTTCGCCCCGAAAGATGCTGTTTACACCCCAAAAGTGTGTGGAGTGGGTGCAGAGTATGGATCAAGCGTTTTCACCTATCGCTGCCATTCCTCATCCACTATCGTTGGATCATAGTCGAGCGAGAGCGTGTGCCGGATCAGCGCCTGCTTCCTCGAACAAATTCGCCCACACACTCAAATCCTATCCCAAAAACGGCTTGAATTCGCACCGGACTTACCAGATCATCAGCCGACGAAATCACGCCCCTACCGCCGCTTACCCGCATTTCTATTTCAAGGGGAAACCCGTTGATGCGCTTTCGTGGGCGTACGCCCGCGACCTCAACCGCCTCTGGCACCCCGGTCACGTACTACCTACCAAACGGAAAACGGCATCGTCTGGGAAGGCAACCCTGTCGCCGATTGGATGGCGCACATTCTTGCGCACATCACCCTGATCAACGACGACGGGGTGACCCGCTTGCGCGTCGAAAAAGGCAGCAAACAGGTGACGCTCGATGTCCCCGCTGAGTTATTCGGCGATCCCAACGGCTTAGCGCGCTTCATCACTGGGCGCGCAGGCGGCATGTTCTCTCCGCGTGCCGGAATGCACAAGCATCTTGCGCCCGCGATCCTGAAACTCGCGCCCGATATCCCCGAACGCCAGACCTACCGTTTCATGGGCTGGTCGCTGATCGATGGGAAACAAACGTATCTGACGCCGGATGGCAGCGGCAACACATCCGGCATGATCGCCACGCCGCCCGAAGTCGTCCTTGAACACCACCTCCGTGATTATGGGCTTGTAGTGGCGCGTCGCGACGCGCCTGCCGCACCGGGTAGGGTTGAAGCCCTCGGCTATTCCCTCGCCGATGCGCTGTATTGGGTCGATGACTATAAAACGAACTATCGGTTATGCGCTCGGCGAAATATCCAAAAGTGTTACGCCATGAGGCTGCACATCACCTGTCCAAGTCAAAGGTTCCGCGCTGAGTGAAAGCCGCTGCACCGTGACATCCAACTCCGTTTTTTGTCGCAGTACGGCGAGATCTTCACGCAGAATGTGTGCAGGTGCGCCCATATCCAGCCAAGCATCCAAAACGCTTCCGTGCTCACGATCAAAGCGAGTGGTTTCGATGCGCACACATCCACTAAGACCAGACAGATGCACTGTATATTGTTTCTCTGATGCCGACTCGAAGATGTCGTAAATTTCGCGGCTGCCTATGACATTTTGAATGAAGCGGCTGTCATTGCTTTCGGCGTTGTAATGGCAATAGTTCCACATCAAAATCGAGACTTTGCCGCTGGCATGTCGTGTTACGACGTACGAATCGCCACTCTCCAGCACTTCATCGCCTAGCCGTGAAAGGAACCAGTAACCGTGGTACGATGGCTTTTTTAGCCCCTGAGTATTGACCAGACCAAAACCGCCGTGAAACGGCGTGTCGCCTATGCGAACTTCTTCAAAAATGTCACTGACAACCCAAAAGGAGAGCGAATCGGCATGCCCGCGTCCTTGCAAATTGTTCTGAACGATAAACGGGGCGAGGAAAGCAGTGTCATGGGTGGGATCGCGTGGGCTAGGGCTGCTGCTCCACTCGGTATAGTGCTTTTCGAGATGGAAATATCCGGTCTCTGCAAGTGTCTTTTCATATCCCATTAGGTCAACCATGAGGCGATCAGGTCCATCCCATGTCATATACCCCTTTCCATCCAGATCAACAGGATGAAAAGTGGGATAGGGGTGTGTCGAAAAGAAGTCTATCGGTAGATTCCTCTCACGACACAGGGTCAGGAACTCTTTGCCCCATGGCGCCTTGCCGGGATAGAACGACGAAGCCGCAGTCGCAGGACCGCCAACCTTTAGCGCCGCATCAACCTGCTTGATTGCGCGTGCGGTTCGTTCATACAGCTCCATATAAGCTTCAAAGTTCGCGTCTTTCCAAAAGACGGTTAGATCAGGCTCATTCCAAACCTCAAAATACCATCGCCGTACTTCGTCCTGACCATAACGGTCGATAACGTGCTGGACAAACTGCTGAATGAGCCATACCCAGCGCTCCCAGTCTTTTGGCGGCGTGATGTTGCCTTTCCACCAGAACACTGTTTCTTCGCTGCTGGCTAAAGCGTAGGGCATAAAGCCAAGCTCGACAAACGGGCGAATGCCGATGGAAAGCCAATGATCGTAGACAAGATCGACATACTGCCAATTGAGAATCGGCTCACCATTCTCTTCCCGGTAGATCATCATGTCTTCGTGGAACAGCCCATGCATACGGATGTAGTTGAAAGGCATCTCCCGCTGCACAAGTTCAAGGTGTTTCTGGAAATCTGCGCGCAAAGCCTCGCCAACACGCCCTCCTCCCACACAAACTTTCCAGTAAGGATTCAGGGGTTCGCCAGCTTTGCCAAGGTCAATTGTGATTTGTTTGGAAACTGAAGTCTCCATAATTGCTCATTTCTGTTTAGCCGAAGAGTAGTGAATTAGGGCTGTGATTCTTCAAGACTCGAAGGAACTGCGGAGTCAGCGTACTTATGGCATTGAATGCGTACATCCTCAACATGAATATCCACCGGCACCACGCTTTTGCAGATGTCCATAACATCGGGGCACCGACCGGCAAAACGACATCCTTGTCGCAAATACTCCTGCTGCTCCAGTTCAGCAAGGGTAACGGATGTTGTCCAGCGTTGTTTCGGATCGGCTTGGGGGATGGAATCGCGCAGAAGCTTCGAGTACGGGTGCCGGGGCTTCATCAACACTTGATCCACACTGCCCATTTCGACGATTCTGCCACGAAACATGATGGCGATCCGGTCGCTGACGTAATAAGCGGTGGCGAGGTCGTGCGTGATATATAGGATGCTCACCCCCAACTCGTCCCGGAGCTTTTTGAACAGATTGACGATAGACATGCGCAAGGAGGCATCGACCATAGACACCGGCTCGTCAGCAATGATCAGTTTCGGATCGGTGACAAGCGCACGGGCGATTGAAATGCGTTGGAGCTGCCCACCGGAGAATTCATTCGGGTATTTCCCGGCAATTTCCGGATAGGTCAACCCCACTAAGCGCAGTTTTCGATCGATCCAATCGACCGCTTCCTGTTTTGATCTAGCCAAGTGGAAGTTCTGCACCGTTTCGTGAAAATAGGCTTCGACCCGCCGCAGGGGGTTGAACGTGCTGAACGGATCTTGAAAGATCGCTTGAACGCCTTTGGTGATCCAAGGCTTTTCATCACGAGTCTGCGCTATGCCGTTATGGCGAATTTCACCGGACGTAGGTTCTTCGAAGCCGAGAATCAACTTCGCTGTGGTTGTTTTTCCACAGCCACTTTCACCAGCCAAGGTGAAAACTTCCGCCGGTTTGATATGGAAGTTGATTTGGTCAACCGCAGTGAATACGGTTTTATCGAAAACATTACCCTGAGAATAGCGTTTTGTGAGTTCAATCACCTCAAGCAAGTTAGCCATGTTGTTGCTCTCCAACGAGCCAGCAGGCGACTTTATGGTCATGATCTAGTTGAGTGAAGTCTGGCATCTGCTGGCGGCAAATATCTTTGACATGTGGGCAGCGTGGATGAAACGGGCAACCTTGAGGCAGATTTGAGAGGGAAGGCGGGCTGCCGGGTACACTTTCGCGCATACTTTTGTCGCCAAACTTCGGCAGCGAATTGATCAGGAAGCGGGTATAGGGGTGCGCTGGTTCGGCAAAGATTTGCTCTGTCGTTCCTTCCTCTACGATCTTTCCCGCGTACATGATACCAATCCGATCAGAGACGTTGGCATGCACACCCATATCATGGGTAACGAGGATGATCGTGTTCTTGAGCGACTTTTGAATCTCTGTCAACATTTGGATTACGCCGCGCTGTACGACAACATCCAGCGCGGTCGTCGGTTCATCGCCAATCATAATGCGCGGATTAAGCGAAGAAGCAAGTGCAATCGTCACGCGCTGACGCATGCCGCCGGAGAGTTGATGAGGATACATATCCAAGACATTTTGGGGCAAGCCGAGCTCTACGACACGCTGATACGTTGATTCAATGATTTCGGCGCGATTTTTACCGCTGACATGGCTTCCAATAAAGTCTCGAAATGTCCCTCGTATTCTCTGCACCGGGTTGAACACGCTCATCGAACCCTGTGGAATGTACGAGATGAACTCCATACGCAGCTTACGCTTTTCTTCCGCGCTCAAACTTGTGACATCCACTTCAGCCGAATCGATGCAGTAGCGAATCTTGCCGTGCATGAGGCGCAGTGGAGGCACGATGTCGTTAAAAAGCGTTTTTAGCAGCGTGGTCTTACCACAGCCACTTTCTCCGGCAATGCCATAGATTTCATTCTCATAGATTTGGAGGTTAACATCGTTGACGGCTTTAACAACTTTCTGGGTCCCTTGCATCTCCAACACATAAAACGCTTGCAGATTTTCGGTTTGTAGGACGGTCGCTTTCTTTGCTGTCATTTCGGCTATTCCTACGCTCCAACACGCTGAATGCGGGTGCGGGGATCAAGGTATTCGCTAACACTCACCGACAACCAGTAAAGGGCAATGAACACCAGCAGGGACAAAAGCACTGGTGTGAGGATCCACCACCACCGCCCCAACAGAATCGACTGATAGTGGAGCGCCCAGTTCAACATCGTTCCCAAAGTCGGGATATTGAGATTGACTAGACCGAGGATAGCCAGAAACATTTCGATGCCAATCGCCCATGACATGTTGTTGATTAACGTCGAGAAAACTAAGGGCATCGTAAAGGGCATGTATTCTTTCAATACCAGCTTTACTGTCCCCGTCCCAGAGAGCGCCGCTGTTTTGGTGAACTCCCGCTCACGCAAACTCAAAACCATCGAGCGGATCAGCCGTGCGTCCCATGCCCAACCGAAAGCCGCCAGCATGAGCCCAAGTGTCACCAACGTCATGCTTTGCCGCACCATCATCGCCAACATGACAAAGATGAGGACTAACGGGATGACCAGCAGGCTATCGCCCACAAACATGAGCACACGGTCGATGGAACCCCCTTTGTATCCGGCGATCATACCGATTAAGACGGCGATTGCGCGGGAAACGAGACCGGAGATGAGGGAGACAACCAAGGAATTGCGCACGGCAAATGTGGCTTGCCAGAAGATGTCCTGCCCATTCGAGTCGGTGCCCAAGAGATGTTCTGCTGATGGTCGCAAATCGCGCGGAACGACATACCACAGCGTTGGATCATAGGGTGAGAAAAAGGACAACAACGCCAAGATCATGATGATCATCAGAACGATAAAACTCAGGGTAAAACGAAAATCCTTGAATAGATCTCTGAGAAGTTTCATAGAAAGAGTTCCCCTACACGTACCGAATTCGTGGGTCAAGCAAGGGATAGGTCAAGTCAACCACCAAAATCGCGGTCGTGATGCCGACAATCGACAGGATGGTAATCCCCATGATTAAGTTGTAGTCGCCATTGAGGATGGCACGATACAACAGCATTCCTAGCCCGGGGTAGCCAAAGACGATCTCTGTAATCAGCGCGCCGCTGAAGATTTGTCCGAAGGAAAGCGCCAACCCCGTGATTTGCGGCAGCATCGCGTTACGGATGATGTACTTGCCCACGATGCGGTCTTCGGTGACGCCGCCCAGCTTGGCATATTGAACGAAGCTTTCGGCATTAACATTCTGTACCAGCAGCTTCATCGTTTGGAATACGACGACACCACCCAGAACGATCAACGAGAGTGCAGGCAAGAAGGAATGCCAGAGGACATCCATAATATATTCCCATGTAAAACTGGGAAGTGCCCCCAACGATGCGCCCCCGGTAATCGGGAACCAGCGCACCAAATAGGCAAACAACAGGAGCAGGGTAAACGCGAAGATGTAATAAGGCAGCGGACGTATCACCATTGCTACGGTATCCAAGACCCGCGACCACCTTTTACGGGTATAGTACCCGGCGATCCCGCCAAGAATGTTTCCGAATATCCACGTAATGGCGGTCGTGCTCAAAAGCAGCCCAAGCGTCCAAGGCAGCGCATTGCCGATAAGCTGGCTGACCGGCGTCGGAAATTGGAAGAATGAGACACCGAAATCGCCGCGTATGAGCCTGCCCCACATATCGCCATACTGCTCAATCCACGAGCCTTCAAGACCATACATCCGGGTCAAGTCCGCCATGATGTCATCCATCGCGCCCGGTTCCAGCGTTGACCCACGCGCCCTCATCTGATCGATCATTCTGATGACCGGGTCGTTTGGGGTAAGTCTGGGGATGAAAAATACGACGGTGATACCCAACCAGATGACCAAAAAATACGAGATCATGCGGGGCAGGAGGTATCGTTTCAAAAAATTCATGATCTTTCCCTTAGCAATCTATACCACCCCCAAAGTGAACGACAGAAAGTTTGCATACCACAAAGAGCACAGAGAAAGTCGAACTGAATGCGGCAGGGGTGCTTGTGGCTTTCAAAAACTTCCGATAGATCACTTAAGTAGAAACCACCCTCCTCTGGGCAGGAAGCCGCCCAGAGGAGGCTTTTAACATGATCGAAGCAGACCTCAAATATCTTACGCTTCACCCGCAGGTCGCAGGAATGGCGTCATGTATTTGAAGTTCGGCCAGTGCGTGTAAGGCACGCAGTAGGGATTTTCGCTGCCGGGCCAGTTCGTCCAGTAGGTTTCGTCCCAGCCCACAAAGCCAATATAGCCGTAGGTGGGGGTACTGGGCATCTGCCGGACCGCTTCTTGGAGACCTTCAATGCCGATGGAGACGACTTGGTCAGTATCGAATGGATCCGTCTCGCGCAGTCGCCGGATGACGTCGTCCATGGTGGGGGTTGACCAGCGTGAGTGATACGAGCTTTGGGCGCGTTCGCCAACCGGGCGGATATAAGCAGAATTCCAGTCATCGAGCACGCGATAAAGATCAGGACCTGCACCCCATGGCTCACGACCGGGCCACACGGTTTCCACGTCGAAGTCGCCGACGGAGCCGAGATCCGCGCCGTTTTCTGTGTTGAATACAGTCGCATCGATGCCGAACTTGCGCCACTGCTGCACAGCAGCGACGGCATTACGCGCATCATGGTTCGATAGGACAGTGCCGGTCATGTAGGAAATGCGCCAAGGTGTGCCATCGGGCAGCAGCCACATGTTGTCCGCGCCGCGCGCGAAGCCATTGTTCACCAGCAGTCTTTCGGCGATGTCGGGGGCGTACTTGTACCAGCCATACCCGAATGTGCGAAGGATGAAATCGTCATCATCGGGGAAGGCATAGCCACGGCTCCGCGCATATTCTGCTACGCGTCGCGCCGCATCAGGATCATACGGTGCAAAGGTTTCGCCGTTGCCAATATCGATGGTGAATTCGCGCAGCCATTCTTGCATCGGTCCGATGTACAGTTCGGGATACGGACCAAGATGGGGGATATGCACGGGACTCAACGTGCCCGAAGAGTCGACGGCAATGCTCGTGTATTCCACGATTTCGATTGCCAGAGTCAATGCCCAGCGAACATCGACGTTATCAAACGGCGGACGGGATGTGTTGTACACGATACCCGTAATGGCAGGGTCGTTGTTGACCACGAAGGGGAAGGTTGGTTGGTATGCACGCGAGGTATCCGCCTGTGCCAACAATGCCTTAAGACCATCGGCGGAGAGTTCGACAACGTCCAACTGGTGCGTCAACTGGGCAAGAATTTGCGCGCCCTCGTCGGCAAAGTACTGGAAGATGATGTAACGGGGCTGCGGCTCGCCGTACATAATGCCGGTCGGGCTCTTGTCCCAATCTGCGCGTTTTTCCCAAGCGGTCCAACTGCCCTGAGGATCAAAGCTGTGCAATTGATATGGACCGCAGCCAACATATGGATTGAACGTGAACAGCGTGGGGTCTTCCTGTTGTTCAAAGATGTGCTTGGGGAAGATGCGGGTGCAGCCCCAGCGATCGAGGAAGGTGGTATGGAAGCGCGAATTGGGCTGCGTCAACACGAATTCGACGGTGTAATCATCCAGAGCCGTCACACTCTCGACGTTATCCACAAAGAAGCTGTGGGCGTTGAAGCCCGAATACTGCATCAGGGTTTCGACCGTATAGACCACGTCAGCGGCGGTGAATGGTTCACCGTCAGACCAAGCGACACCTTCACGCAGCGGAACTGTGAGGGTCGTGAAATCAGCGTTATAGGTCGGGTCGCCGGATGCAACACCATTTATAATTTCGCCGGTAACGAAGTCAACGCTCCAAAGCGGCTCGTCGGCTAAGTTCTGTATACCCCGATCTTGCCATTTCCAACCTACCCACTGGTTGAAATTATCGGGTGTGCCAACACGCCCAGTCAAAATGCGGGCGATCAGGGTTTCTTCACGCGGGAACGTGCCGACTTGAGCGGCAAACGCTTCATCGGTTTTGAGAAGTGATTCAGAGATGGGAATTAATCCTGTGGCTCCAAGTAAGAAAGCTCCAGAGCCAACGCTGAGGGTTTTCAGAAATTCGCGGCGGTTGATTTCTCCTGCCATTTTGTCCTCCGTATTTTCGAAAGTGATGCATAACACACTAACTAAACGGCTTCCTAGTTGATACGGTTGTCATCTATTGGCGATAGGTTCCCTCCTGTTGACCATCATGGTTAGCTGCCCTCACTATCGTGAAGTAGACAGGGAGCGCACGTATCGCGAAGGATAAGCTGTGTTGCCAAGGTAATACGTTGCGGCGGACAGCCTTTATCCTTGATGCGCTCCATGAGCGTCTCAGCGGCAATTTGCCCCATTTGTTCGAGCGGCTGACGAACGGTCGTCAGCTTGGGGTAGACAAGCGATGCCTGAGGAACATCGTCAAATCCAATAATTGAGATTTGGTCGGGGATACTCAACCCATGCTCACGCACGGCATCCATTGCGCCAAAAGCAGAAATATCGTTTGACGCAAAAATAGCCGTCGGCGGCGGATCAACATTGTTCAATACATGCTTAGCCGCTTCGTAGCCGCCCTGCTGCTGGTAATTGCCTTCAAGAATCAGATTTTGCTGGAGGGGGATATTGCAGTCTATAAGGGCGGCTGTGTAGCCTCTTAACCGTTCTCTAGCACTCTGCACGTTGAGCGCACCCATAATGAAGGCTATCCGCCTGTGCCCCAAGTTGCATAGGTATCGGGTCGCCTCGTAGGCGCCCTGGTAATTTTCGGCTTCAACAATGCTGCTGTTTTCGGTAGGTTCAGATTGATCGATGAACACATAAGGGAAATCGTGCGCACGCAGCATATCCAGATAAGTGTTTGTATACTGCGGTGCAATCAGCAGCAGACCCTCTGTTATTCCGTTCACGATGGTATGGACGTAATACGTTTCTTTGCTCGGTTGGTGGTGGCTTGCGTACAGAACCAGATCGCAGTTGATTCTGGAAAGCACTTTATCAATACCGAGCGTGATAGTGCCGACGTACCCGTTATCCAGATTTGGCACCAAAAGCCCGATAGTCCGCGATCGTCCACCTGCTAAACGGCGCGCCGGTAAGTTGGCGACATATCCAAGTTGTTCCACCGCCTCCATAACGCGCTTGCGTGTAGCTTCTGATACGAATTCGTATCCACTCAATACACGTGATACGGTCGCGATCGATAATCCCGCCGTGCGGGCGACATCGCTGATGGTGACGCGGAGTTTATTATTAGAATTAGTACGTTCACTCATGAAATTGTAAGCGCTTTCAATCTACTGCTAAAAAAAAGGCGGATGTTTCCGCCGAGCTTATACTCCCATGATGAGCCTCTGGCCACCATTACGTCGAACAAGTGCGATTATATGGACTGTTTTCGACTTGTGCAAATCGTGTTTTGAACCTCTGACCGGGCGGAGTAAACGGGAATCGTTGATAATTCGTGACAAACTTTCGTGCGCTTCACCCCAAGTAGTGGCGGAAACGGGTGTCCGTTAGGTGGTTACCGGATCAAGGTTGGATAATTCGGGTTTCTCTCGAGAATGTCCTGAGCGAAGGGATTAACCCCGGAAAAAGCGCGTTGAGATCGACTTCACTGCCTACAATATTCGCAAACCGTTTGGAAACGGAGGAAAGACCAAATGGCAAGCGAGCCGCTGTGGATCGGTGAACGGGATCACATTTGACAGCGGGGCGAACGCGATTATCACATCGAGCGTGGGGGCGGGAATGAGCATCGATATCTCACTTCGAGCCGCTGCCAATGGTTGAGAAAAATCAAAACGGATTGTCGCGGCGGTGATGTTCTACCATCGACCCACAGTATAATGGAAACACGCAAACGAGCATCTCCGATATCCCCCATCGCAGTTTCGCGTTTACTCCGCTGGAGGTACCGCAAGTCGTCCAGTGGATAGGTTGTCAGCGAACACGAGCAGTAAGCTAAACCCTATGGAATCTCCGGATAAGAACAAACCGTTAGAAAAAGGTGCTGGGGCGCCACCTCACCACCTGCCTATTCCACCGACTCCGCTCATCGGACGCCAGAATGAGGTGGCGGCGGCTGCCGATCTTCTTCTACGTGAGGAGGTGCGTTTTTTAACCCTCACGGGACCGCCCGGTATCGGCAAAACTCGCCTTGCAATTGAAATCGCCAATCGACTGCTCACCAAGTTTGCGCATGGCATCTACTTCGTCAATCTGGCATCTATCGCAGATTCCCACCTCGTCTTGCCAACGATCGCGCATACGTTAAGTCTCAGACAGGGCAAAGATCGTTCGCTCATTGCGGAATTAAAGGATTTGCTCTCGAGTCGGCATGTACTGCTGCTATTGGACAACTTCGAGCAGGTGATTCAGGCTGCGCCCGCCTTGACAGACCTGCTGCAAGCGACACGCCACCTGAAGTTACTGATCACCAGCCGTGAAGTGCTCCGCGTTTCCGGCGAACACATCTTTCCCGTGCCAACGCTCCCACTCCCGCCGGTGCTGGTGGATCAGAGGGTGCCCCGAGTTTGGGCTTCACTTCCACCTGAGCGACTGAGCGACTACGAAGCGGTCAAGCTCTTTGTGCAATGCGCCGCGGCTCTGCAGCCCGACTTTGCGCTGACGCCGGAGAATGCCTTAATCGTGGCAGGAATCTGCTGCCGGTTGGATGGCTTGCCATTGGCGATTGAGTTGGCGGCGGCACGCATTCGCCATCTACCGCCGCAGGAGATTTACGACAGATTGGAGAACCGTCTTCACCTGCTCACAGGTGGAGCGCGCGACCTGCCCCTGCGCCAGCACACGCTGCGCGCCGCGATTGAATGGAGTTATAACCTGCTGGACTCCAGCGAAAGACTGCTTTTTGCGCGGCTCGCCATCTTTCGCAGCGGATGCTCGCTGGAAGCGGTCGAGGCGATATGTGGGGATGCTCTGTCGATAGACATAATTGATGGCTTGGCGTCCTTGGTTGATAAGAGTCTCGTCCAGCGTAAAGCGGCGCCCGACGGTGAAGCGCACTTCGTGCTGTTGGAAATGATCCGTCAATATGCCCGTGAGCTGTTGCAGGCAAGCGGCGAACTGGACACCCTCGGTAGGCAGCACGCTGTCTATTTTCAAGAATTGGCTGAACGCGCCGAAATTGAACTGCGGCTGACTCACCAGAAGTACTGGTTTCGCCTTTTGGAAACCGAAATCGACAATTTGCGCGCGGCGCTGGCATGGTCGCTTGAGAGCGGAGACAGCCCCGTTGGGATCCGCATAATGAGTGGAACCTTACTTTATTGGATTGTTTATTCACGCCAAGATGAAGGCATTCAGTGGATGCAATTGCTGCTCACGCGGATAGACGATGTGGGGCAGGAGTACCAAATTCGTTTGCTGCGCAGTGCGGCTCTTTTGATCGCATACCACGATTTAGAGGCTGCCAGCCGGCTCGCCCAACAAGCTGTAGCCATTGCGCGCGCGTATGGTGATAGAAGACAGCTCGGGTGGTCACTGTGGGCTTTGAGTACGACGCGGTGGAGCGGCTTGGAAGCAGAAGCACTGGCTCAGGAAGCGCTTGCTTTGTTTCGAGAGGTGGATGACCAACCCGGACTTGGGCTGGCGTTCAACTCCATTGGTGAACGTGCGCGCCTGAGTGGTGACGATGCGCGAGCGCGCAGCGCCTATGAAGAGTCTCTGGCGATAGCGGAACGAACAGGCGACACACGCCGACAGTATTATGTCCTTTTTAACCTGAGCTTTGTTGCACAGCATGAAGGAAATCATCAGGAAGCGGTTCGTGTGCTCCGCCGCTCCCTCGCATTATGTCAGGAACTCGGCGTGCCAACTGATGTAGCTCAGGAACTCCTGGCGCTTGCGGGATCGCTTGGCGCGCTAGGGGAACCTGTGCGAGCGGCACATTTATTCGGCGCTGCTTATGGTTTCCTTCAACGCAGCGGCACATTGATAGACCCGGGCGACTTGCCTGAACATGATCGGAATATCGCCTTTGTGCGCGCCGAGCTTGGCGAGGCAACTTACGAAGTGGCATGGGCAGAAGGTCAAGCGATGACGCTCGACGAGGCAGTTGCCTATGCGCAAACCGTGTCCAACTCCGACGAGCTGCCGGTGTCTCACGCTCGGCTCGACAAAGAAGCACAGCCACCCGGCGGGCTGACCCGCCGCGAACTGGAAGTGGCACTCCTGATCGCGGAAGGCAAATCGAACCGCGAAATTGCCGATACCTTCGTTATCGCCGAACGCACTGTCGAGGGGCATGTGAGCAATATCCTCTCCAAATTGGGCTTCCGCTCCCGCACTCAGGTTTCCATTTGGGTCAATCAAAACCGGCAGACGAACCGCTAGCGCGAGTCAATCACGTACTTAAACCGCGTACTCTGTCTTTGAAAACAGGTGTTTTCCACCGTGTTCGGCATGTGCCATCCTGTTACAGTGCGTTTGTCGGTACGCGAACCGGCACTCGTACGAGTTCAACTCAGGCAGTTGGAAATGTCTACCGAGGAGAGCACAAGTGTTACAACAAACGGCACTCGACCAACAACAAGTTCAGATGCTGCAAAGCAGGCTGCGCGGACAACTTCTTCGCCCAAGTGACACGGCATATCCTGAAGCCTGTCACATCTATAACGGGATGATTGACCGCCATCCCGCTTTGATCGCCCGGTGCGTCGACGTGGCTGATGTCATCGCTAGCGTCAACTTCGCCCGTGATAATCAGCTTCCGCTGGCGATACGCGGCGGTGGGCATAATGGCGCAGGCTTAAGTCTGGTAGATGATGGGTTGGTGATCGATCTGTCGCTTATGAAGGGTGTCCATGTGGATACGGAAGCAGGGACGGTACGCGTTGAGGGCGGATGTGTTTGGGGTGATGTCGATCATGCAACTCATCCGTTTGGAGTCGCTGTACCCAGCGGTTTCATCTCCACGACGGGCGTTGGCGGGCTGACACTGGGCGGCGGCTTGGGCTATCTCACGCGCAAATACGGGTTGACGATTGACAGCCTGCTTGCGGTGGAGATTGTGCTGGCAGATGGTCGTTGTATTACGGCAAACGCTGACACAAACGCTGATTTGTTCTGGGCAGTGCGCGGCGGCGGCGGCAACTTCGGGGTGGTGACCTCGTTCCTGTTTAGAGCAAATTCAGTTAGCACGGTATATGGCGGTCCGATGTTCTGGTCACTCGATCACGCGGCGACTATCATGAAGCACTGGCGTGATCTCATCCTGAGCGCACCAGAAGACATTAACGGCTGGTTCGGATTCCACCATGTGCCGCCCGTGCCAATGTTCCCACAAGAGCATCATATGAAGAAGGTCTGCGTTGTGACCTGGTGCTATACGGGCGACCCAGCGCGCGCCGAGGAGGTTTACGCGCCGATCCGTCAATGGGCAGCGCCGCTCATGGACTTTGTTGGAGAAATTCCTTGGCCCGCGCTTCAGAATCTGTTCGATGGGCTTTATCCCCCGGGCTTGCAGTGGTACTGGCGAGCCGACTTCGTCAAGGAAATTAGTGATCAGGCGATTGACCTGCATCTAAAGTATGCTGAACAACTTCCGACCGGGCATTCGACCATGCATTTGTATCCGATCAATGGCGCAGCTCACCGCGTTGGAAAGACTGATACGGCATGGAGCTTCCGTGACGCCAATTTCGCGCAGGTGATCGTTGGCGTTGATCCCGACCCGTCGAACAACGCGCGGATGATCCAGTGGGCGCAAGATTACTGGACAGCATTGCACCCTCATTCAGCGGGTGGTGCCTATGTGAACATGATGATGGAAGAAGGCGAAGATCGGATCAAGGCTGCCTATCGCGACAATTACCCACGCCTAGCAGCGATTAAAGCGAAATACGATCCCAACAATCTGTTTAACATCAACCAGAATATTAAGCCACACCCGTAGCCGCCAGAATTTTCGGAGACCCGTGACGGGCAAGCGATCGCTTTCACGGGTTAAAACAATAAGCAGGCGACGGTGCAGGTTGTACGAAGCATTGAGCGGAGTTGATTCTTGTCGGGATATTAAAGCGATGGATATGCCTTAGGTAAGGGATTGTCACCGTGACACCTAGCGGCAGCGCACCCATCCTCGCGTATAGGGGAAATTCGGGGATAGGGAAGTTGCCTCGTTTTGGGCACGCTTCCCCTAAGATCCACTAATGGTAGTAAAGCCTGTCAGATAGTGTCTGACAGGCTGTTTTGTCCTCAATGCTGTTCGAATCTCATTCCTGATGTGACGAGAGACTGTAAGGTTTATTATTTAATCAATAAGTTTCTGGCGCGAGTAAGGTCGTGACCACCTCACCGATCGAATGGTAGTTTTCGGTCGATCCCCGGTTGGTAATCTGCCACCGGCTCTGCATCACGTCTACATGGATGGTGGGCAAATCCGCTTGAGGTGCTGACGCAACGGCGAACCCTGCTCGCTCTAGCGCGCGCTTCGTCCATATGTAGTGAACACCCTCGCCTACCAGCACCACATGACCGAGGCGTGTATCTAGAGGATGGAAACCGCCGCTCATCCTATCAAACGTGACATTCGCACTGTGAAATGCTGCTTCGAATGCGCCGTTCAAGACCAAGTCTTCCGGCGCACCTACCTGAATTTGTCCGCTGTAGGGCAGCAGCCAAATTTGATTCGCACAGCGCAGCGCCAGATCGAGATCATGCGTTGAGAGAAGAATCGCGCACCCGGTTCGCCGTGCCAGATCGCGCAGAAGTGCCATACATTCGACGCGGCGGGGCAGATCAAGAAATGCCGTCGGCTCGTCGAGCACGAGCAGTTCCGGTTCTTGTGCCAGCGCGCGGGCGATCATGATCTTCTGGCGTTCGCCGTCGCTCAAGGTGTTGAAGGCGCGGTCTGCCAACCGCTGCGCGCCTACCATTTCGATCGCTTGCTGTACCAAGCGGTGATCATGCTCCGAAAGCTGCCCTAACCAGCCTGTGTGTGGATGCCGTCCCATCGCCACCAACGCATACCCCGTCAGCATCCCAACATCCAGCCTCTGCGTCAGAACGACGCTCAAGCGTTTGGCGCGTTCGGCGGCGCTCATCTGATGAATATCATGTCCACCCAGCAGAACCTGACCGCCAAGCGGTTTTTGCATTCCGCTGATGGTGCGAAGCAGAGTCGATTTTCCCGCGCCATTCGGTCCGATCAAACAGATCAGGCTGCCCGGTTCAACCGATGTGCTGAACGGTTCGACGACTGTACGAGCCGATTTTCCACGCTGAGGATAACCAGCGCTCAAATTGCGTAATTGCAGGCTATCTGTCATGATGCGACCGTTTCCTTGATGCTCTGTCGGCTGAGAATGACCCAGATCACAGCGGGCGCGCCGATGAGAGACGTTACCGCGTTCAGCGGCAGCACCAATGTACTGCCGGGAACATCGGCGATGATCGACGCGATCAAGGAGACAATTGCGCCCAAAATCACGGTGAACGGGATCAGCAAGCGGTGATCCGATGTATTGAGCAGATTACGGCATAGATGCGGCACGGCGATCCCGATGAAACCGATAGGTCCGCAAAAAGCGGTAATCGTTCCGGCGAGGACTGCGGTTGTCAGGAGGATGGCGAAGCGCACGCGCATCAAGTTGACACCCATACTCAGTGCATAAGCCTCGCCCAACAGCAGCGCATTGAGCGGCTTGCTCAACAGGAATGCTGCGATGAGTCCGGAGGTGATAACCGGGATGATAACGATGAGTTGATCCCATGTAACGCCGCTGAAACTGCCGAACGTCCAGTTGATGTACGCTTGAATTCGCTCCGGGATGCTGAAATAGAGCAGCACGCTGACAAACGCGCTTGTCAGGTAGCCGAACAGCAGCCCGACGATCAAGAGCGTCATACCGTTGGAGACTCGACGCGCGACGAGCAGCACCACTGCCATCACCGCAACCGCTCCAAGGCTTGCCGCGCCCGCCAGCGCCAGATCACCGACCAAGCCTAACCCGGTCAGCAGTGTGGTTGTCACAGAACCGACTGTCAGCACCACCAGCGCGACACCGAGACTTGCGCCCGAACTCACGCCGAGAACGAATGGGTCAGCCAGTGGGTTGCGAAAGAATGTCTGCATCAACAACCCGCTGATCCCCAGTGCTGCCCCGGCGAGTACCGCCGTGAGCGCCTGCGGTAAGCGGAAATTGACGATGATATTCGTCCATACCGGCTTCGCGGCATCCTGTCCGAGAAGCACGCGTGCGACATCTTCCAGCGGAATTGCCACCGATCCGAGCGCAAGACTGATCAAGAAAATGGCGATCAGCAGTCCCACGAGTCCGATCAGGAGCAGCGATTTCCAGCCCGGCAGCGCAAAACTCATGGGCTTGATCGCCTGACTGTGTAATATTCGTTGTGCCATAGGTTCCCCATAACAATTTCAAGTGTTCCTTCAACCAACAACCCTGATCGTATTGAAGAAATCGGGGTGAACGCGTGCATCGCCCACCCCGGAGGTTATTACCCCAACGGCTGATAGAAATAGAATTCGTGATCGGGCAGCAGATCC
>CALBRY010000526.1 GCA_937927665.1 uncultured Chloroflexota bacterium | reverse complement strand
TGCCATCGACCATCACCCAAAGCGTGCCGTAAACATCACGATTGGTTAAATAATTCTTGACACTCGTCCAGTTTTCTACATCGAATACGGTTTTTGCTAGCCAATCGATTTGTCCTTCGGTCAGCTCCAGCCCATTATCGAAAATGAGACTGTAAGCCCACTCAGCAACTTCATCCAACCATAATAGGTCAAACCAAGGACGACTCACTTTAGGATCGATTGTAATCGTGCTCTTATCGAACTTCGCCCCTGTGAACGCGACTGCGCCTTGAATTTGAACTTGGTTAAACCGCTGCATCAAAGATGTATTTAACCGCTGGCTAGCGAGGCGGTTTAGTTTGCTATAAACCTCTGCACGATACGCTTTGATCTGCTGAAATGGGTTGAGGTGAGAACCACATGATAGACGTTTTTCTGGTTCACCGTCAGCACTGGTAATAAGCCAACGTGTATCATGAGTACCGCGAATAGGGGCGCTGTAATCCTTCAAATCAAGGATGCCTAAGCCATAAGAGGTGATGATAACCACATCACAAGGCGGAGAGGAAAGATTAACCAGCATTGCGTAATGCGTCGGCTCAAAAGCAAGAGTCTCATGTAACTGTTTTGCTAAACGCATTGCGGCAAGTCGTTCAAAAGAATGATCGAAGCTTTTGTCCGAAGTATTTGTTCCTGATTTTGAGATATAGAAACTAATACTCATGCTCTCATCACTTTACTTTGCACCACGAATCCTGCGGAAGAACTTGGTTATTCCATCGACCAGGGAAACGTTTCCTTCCACAGTGGTCATTTTTTCGAAATCGTTGGGCGCTTCTGGCGATTGAAGGGGTTCATCGAAATTTAGAGCACTAGATTCCGCATGTGTGACATTGATACTGGCTGTGATAACTGGAGTGGGATCAAGTACAGGGACATCAATGGCCTGTGGGGTAGGGGATATTTCAAGTACAGGATGCTCAACAGGAACAAGCCGAACACGCCCCGCGGCAATCAAAGCATGGGAGACGGTAACAGTTTCTTTTTTGCGCAGCGCCCGAATCTTGACATCCCTTTCCGCAGCCAGGTTGTTGATGCGCCCTTCGTACAGCCGTTTGATACGCGGTTCGTGTACTGTCTGCCGCATTTGTTCAGCTCGCCTAATCTTGGCGGCGTACGACTCCCCAATAGACGCTTCCCGAATACTGAGTAGCGCTTTATGTCGCTTATTGGACGTGAACCTGATTTCGTCTCGCTGTCCAGCGATCCAGCGATTCGCAGTGGCTTCAGAGTTCACCATGGCTCGTTTGTCATCATCGAGCTTATTACGATGTTGAGGAGGCGTTTGGAGTTGACTGAGTAGCGTGCTTGACGTATGCACTGCGAACTCACCGTTATCTAGGACGATGATAGGGTAGAGGGTACGTTTCGAGCTTAGTCCATGTTCGTCCATCGCGTAGATGAAAAAATAGCCATCTCCAGATTCCGCGTGCGCACCTTCGACAGTCAGGCGAACAGCGGGCACTTGACCATCATGGAGTTTTTTAGACCAATATTCCATGGCAGCAACTGTGAGCAAATGCTGATGGGTCACGAATTCGAGCAAGTTCCGCTCACGGGCAAGATCGTTGTCAAAAGTGAGGGCAATACGTTTCTGCTGAGCGAGTGCAGCGTGAAAACGGGTGCTTGTTGTAAAACGCTTGTTGGGGTTGCTGCGGGCAAAGTCTTGGAGGTGAGCAGCAAGTTGTGGGGTAAAATCAAGCGTATACGTGGCCTCTTCATCATCTTTGATGAAATCTACATTCTCAAATTCCGCCTTCAAAAAGGTTTCAACTAGGGCGCGAACTTCATCTGCATGGATTGTCCGCCCACTGGATACTGCTTCGTTCACTTGCTGGTTAAAGATTGCATCTTGTCCCAGTAACTCATCTTTCTTTACCTCAAGCTCTTCATTGGCGCGCTGACGCTCTACAATTTGATTAGCCGCTTCATCTGCCAGACGAATTTCCTCTTCAGGGGTTAAGTCACGCTGGAGAACCCTTTTTGACAGTACACGGATTTGTTCCCCGAGGATATCTTCTAGATCGCCAATGGCATGGCGAAAAATGTCGATGCGGTCGAACAGCCGCTGCAAAATACGTGACTCAATCGTGTCTTCAATGAAGAAATTGTAGATCCGGATGCGTTTATGCTTTTGGCCAAAGCGGTCAAGACGACCAATGCGCTGCTCAACCTGCATAGGATTCCACGGCAGATCGTAGTTGATGAGGATGTCACAAAATTGGAAGTCGAGGCCTTCAGCACCGACTTCCGAGGAGAGCAGTACCTTCAAATCGGGGTCGGTGCGGAAACGCTCAATAATCGTCTGCCGGTCACTGATATGAACTCCACCGTGAATAACTTCAACCGTGTAGCCGGCTTCGACCAAGCGCCGATGAAGATAATTCAACGTTCCTCGGTAGAACGAAAAGACCAATGCTTTACTGTCCTCACCTTCGCGTAGTGCTTGATTGAGTGTGAGCCTAAACTGGTCGAATTTCGAGTCGTGCTTTCCGATGGCCAGAGATAGACGACGGAGTTCATTGACGCTTTCGATGATCACTGGATCTTCATCTGGATCGGTGTCAAAGAGCGGCGTGTCGATTTCGGCTTTGATGCCGTGCTTTAGCCGAGCCGCTTCTTCGAAGGCCTCGCGCATAGCGGCGAGACAGCTGGCTGCCATCCGTTCCCGCGCGATGATGGAGAAACTGTGAACAGTTGAACCACTCCGCTGGAGCTCGAGGCGCACATGCCGAACTACACCTAGATAAAATTCGCGCTCCTGCGGTGTCAGTTGAATCATGACCGCAACAGGGGCGCGCACTGCCGCATTAACGACTTCTCGTTTGCGTAAAAAAAAAAAAACTGTTGAGAGTGTGTTGAGTTCGATCAGGTCACGATGTAGACGGATGCGTTTTTCGCGGTCTGAGACCTGTGTTTTGAGCGCCTCGACGACTTCATGATAAAAGGGGTTGCGTAGAAACCGTTCTGAAGCGCCCAGCTTTTCTACTTTACGCAGTTCCGTTAAAGCTGTGCTGTAATCGCCTGCTGCGAGATGTTTTGCGGCAAGATTGATATATTGGTTCGGGCGAATTTGGTGCTGGAAGAAGTCCAAGCTGTCATATTCACCGGGGAGAAGCAGATGTAATAATTGGTACAGGTCCTGGTTCCCAAGATGGAGAGGAGTTGCCGTGAGGAAGAGCACAGCATCGGCGCTGTCAGTCAATTTTTCGCCGAGATTGTAAGTCGCTGTGCTGGAATTCCGCATATAGTGGGCTTCATCGGCGATCAAGAGATCGATGGGAATGTTGCGATTTTCGAATTCCTGCACGATTTCGTCGCGCCGCAGCATTTCGTACGATGCGACTGCGCGGAATGAGACAGAA
>CALBRY010000525.1 GCA_937927665.1 uncultured Chloroflexota bacterium | reverse complement strand
TCTGCCCGCCGCCACATGTGATACTTTCGGCTTCCCGCATCCGTAACCCGTAAGCGCGCTTTCTTAAAAAAAGCCCGCGCCGATTTTTATCGGCACGGGCTTTTTTTATCCTCGCAAACTCAGCACAATCACGATCGTCAGTGCCAGCAGCAGAATCCCTAACACAATTTCCAGCCACCCGGGGCGAAGGTGAAGCGGGGGCGGTTCTTTGATGGTATTCGACACCATGTGAATCACCGGTAAGGGAGCGAGTCCGCTGCTTTTCGGCATTAGCGATCGAATTTGTGGAAGAAGCAGGTGAAATTCTTTTGCCGATTTGATGAAAAAAATCGGTTTGCCGTTTCGCTTGGCGAGGATCACATCCCCCAAATATTCCGGCGGATCGAGTGTTGCTCCCGAATCAAGAAAGATAAAAATTCGTGCGGTGGCGATGATCGAATGCAGCACCTCCGTATAATTCGGAAGGTCCCAGGAAATTTCGCTGTCTTTGATCCATACGGCGATCCCCGCCTTTGCAAGCGTTCGCTCTATATATTCAGCGAGCGCGGCATATTCGGGTTGCGCTGCAATAAAAACATATGCCATGAGCTTGAGTCGGCATGTTTCCGTTGATGATCCCTAATATTGAGTTTAGGCGATTTTATGAATTTTCGCCCTCTACCCGCTTGCGTAGCAAGCAGGGTGAGGGATGTAAACCACCCGAAACTCTACCCCCTGCTAGCTGCGCGCGGAGAGGATCAAAGCTTCTTGGGGTGAAGTTTGGAAATTTTCAGATATGCCCTAACTCGATTATGCCGCGCGGTGCAAATCACGGATTACCGCGATAATCTGGTCTAACTGCTCGTTTGTCAGCGCTGTTCCTGAAGGGAGGCATAACCCGCGCTCGAACAATCCTTCGGAAACACTGCCGCCAATCACTTCATAGCCCTCAAACACCGGTTGGCAGTGCATAGGCTTCCACAGCGGGCGTGATTCGATGTTGTGTTCTTCGAGCTTCAACCGGATTTGCTCGCGGTTAGCGCCGAATGTCTCTGCGTCAACAAGGACGGTGGTCAGCCAGCGGGTATGACGACCATACGGCATTTCGCTCACAAACGTTAAACCGGGTACGTCCGCGAGGTTTGACCGATAGTAGTCGTAAATCGCGCGCTTGCGCTGAACCCGTTCCTCAATCACGCTCAGTTGACCCAAACCAATCGCGGCGAGGATATTGCTCATTCGGTAGTTGTAGCCAAGTTCGGTATGTTCGTAATGGATGACAGGTTCGCGCGATTGTGTGGACAGCTTACGCGCGTGATCGATCAGGTGCTTATCATCCGATACCAGCATTCCGCCGCCCGATGTCGTGATGATCTTGTTACCATTAAACGAAAACGCATTGATCTTCCCAAATGTTCCGGGGTGACGATCATGATAGCGGCTGCCCAGCGCTTCGGCGGCATCTTCGATCAGCGTCACGCCGTAGCGCTCACAGCTTGCCGTGATCGCGTCCATATCGGATGACTGTCCGTACAAATGCACCGGAATGACGGCTTTGGGCAGTTTGCCCGTTTTGGCACGGGCTTTGAGTGTTTCCTCAAGGATCACCGGATTCATGTTCCAAGAAGAATCATCACTGTCGATAAAAACAGGCACCGCGCCGGCGTAAAGGATTGGGTTGACGCTCCCCGCAAACGTGAGCGTCGAAACGAACACTTCATCACCGGGTTGAATGCCAGTGATGAGTAAAGCTAAATGGATCGCCGCTGTACCGGACGATAACGCAACCCCATATTTTGCGCCCGTATACTCGCAAAACGCCTGCTCGAAAGCAGTCAGATAGGGACCTACAGGTGCAATCCAATTGTCCGCGAATGCCTGCTCAATAAGCGGAAGTTCCTCGCCCGACATATGCGGAGGCGAGAGATAGATACGATTCGAAGATGCCATGTTCATCCATTACAAGGTTAACAAACAGCTAGCTTATCCTGTTCGATACCGCCCGTTTTCTAATTGCCTTTCGGTCGGTTTAGTAGTCGTCTCCAACCTACTGTTTTCACCTGCTCATTTTCCGTTGTGTAGTAATACCCATAATGATAAGCATAGCTCTCATCATGCGGGTTAAACCGGTTCATAATGATACCGAGAAGCGGAACACCAAGCTGGGAAAACTGTTCTTTCATCCGCTTTGCTGCACCAAAACGGGTTGAACCACGATTGACGATCATAACCACCTTCGCTTCGACATTTCCAGCCAACACTGCTGCGTCGGCAGCCGCGAGAGCAGGCGGCGAGTCGAAGACAATCATTTGAATATCCGGCGATTCCCGCATGACCTGAATCCAGCGCGCCATTGCAGATGAGGCGAGGATTTCGCTAGGATTGGACGGGATAAAGCCGCTCGTCAGCACATACAACTTACCGATGCCTGTATGCTGCACGCAGTCGCGGAAAGCCTTCGGAAGCGTCGTAAACTCACCTCCTGTACCATCATCGGCGGTTGGTTCAGCGTCTGCATCCGCAAAAAGAAGTGTGGTTAAGCCGACGTTGTTTTCGAGCATAAAGGTTTCGTGCAGTTTGGGGCGGCGAAGATCTGCATCGATCAGCACCACGCTCAAACCCGACATTGCCATCGAAATCGCAAGGTTTGAAGCGTTGATCGTCTTGCCTTCTTGCGGGTTCGCGCTTGTGATGACCAAAACACCCGTTTCACCTTTTTCTATCGTATAGAGAATATTGGTGCGTGCCGCGCGGTAGCTTTCTTGAACCGCAGACATGGGTGGAAAACGGGTCATCAACATATCTTTGTACGCTCGCCCTCTATTGCCATAGCGGACAATCGTTCCAAGGATTGGCAAGCCTAAAATGCGGGTCGCATCTTCGGTATTGCGGATTGTGTCGTCAATATATTCGATCAAAACCGCCAGCACGAACGCACCTACTGCACCTGCCAGCGCTCCTAAAATGATGGGAGTAATGCTAGTTCCGCCGGAAGAAACGCCAAAGGGGACGGCAGGATCAACGATTTGAATCGAATTGCTGCGCTGCTGAATTGCCGCGATGGTGCTTGAAAACTGACTGAGGTTCGCCTGTGCGAAGTTAAACTGTTCAAGTGTAACATCACGCTGTGCTATCAGGCTTGCAAGTTCTGTCTGATCAGTAGTGGCTTCAATTTCTCCTGCAAGCTCGATCAGGCGTGCCTGCAAGCTGTTGATCAATTCGCTCACAAGCGTAATTTGACTGTTGAGAAATGCCACCTGATTTTGTTGCTCAAGCGTGAGATTCGTCGGGCTTTGATTGACCAATGCTTCAGCGACGGCATTTGCAAGATCCGCAGCGAGTACAGGATCGGTGTAGACAGCCGTTACCACGATCAAAGATGTATCTTCCACTGCACGCGCCGAAACCAACCCCCCTAATATGGTTGGTGAAATCCCCAAATCCAACGCCTCAGATGCGCTCTGCAAAATTGGGCGTGTTTCAACAAGTTCGACATACGTGGTAGCTAAATCAATGCCCATGCGGATATCGCTGTAATCCGGATTTGGCGAGTCGATGTACTGCCCAATCATCAACGTAACACGGGCTTGATACAGTGTCGCGCGGTTGGAATTGATGATAAATGCAATACCGGCTGTGATCAGCGCTGCGACGATTACGAACCAAAGCCAGCGTCTGAGAATACGTAGGTAGATTTGAAATTCCACAAAACTGCTCCGGAATAAAAGCCTGCATTCGTCGAATGCTGCTCGCGTGGACACATGTGATTTGCTGCATTTAGTGTAGCAAACTTCATTGAATTAAAGAACGGTTGGGATTTCATATACAAACATTGAGAGGGGAAATATAACAACGCGCGCCTAAACTCCGTAAACGAACCAATAATACGGCAGTTTAATGAACTCTTTGGCGATTTCCTGCCAGAACTCGTATTCCCACCATCGATCCGGGTCCAAGATATCCGGTATAGCCGCCACAAACGTTAACTCAATCGGTCGCCCATCCAGCACATGCAAATACGTTGCCATTGCGCGCCGAGTGTGATGCGCGTCAGTGACAATCAGCGCTGATTGTGCATCCAGCGACATCAAAATCTCGATGACCTGCTGCGCCTCATCATACGTATTCGTCGCCCCTCTATTGATAATCACCGCGTCTTCGGGGAGATCGCTTGCTTCGATTACCACCAAGCCGCGCTCCATATTTTCACCGATACTCCCGCTGACCAGCACAAGCGGGGCATAGCCTTCGTGATAAAGCTCTACGGCGCGGGCTTCGCGTGTGCCGCCGCTCCCTCCCAACGCGACAATCACATCGGCAGCTTGTGGCGGCTCGCTGACGTCAAGGAAACGGTACGCTGATCGGAGAACGTCCTCGATATTCAGCGCCGCCAGCGCGCATGCGCTAACCGAAAGCGGCAGCAGCAGCAGGAGAATAAAAACCGCTCTGCGTGAAACCGCGCGCCGCTTGGGCTGTGTACTCATCGGCTGAGCACCTTTGCCGGAACGCCGACAGCGGTCACATTGGGTTCAAGAATTGATTTCGTCACGCACGCACCCGCGCCGATCACGACATCGTCCGCGATCACAAGCGGTGCATCTTCCGTCCCGTTGATTAGATTCGCACCCGTACCAATGTAAACACGCTTTCCCATATGCACCCATCCGGAGACATGCACCCCGGGCGCGAGTGTCGTATAGTCGCCCATGATGACATCATGACCAATGGTGCAGTCGAGATTGATCTGTACATGCCGTCCGATGGTGATATTCACGGTGATGATATTCCCCGCGCAAATCACCGTTCCCTCTCCGAATGTGTTCCATTCGGCGGAATAAGCAGCATTCGGGTGAATCACCGTAGCGAAGCGAAAACCCGCCTCGGCTGCCTTCGTCATAGTTTGCTCACGGGCGCGCGGCGAACCAATCCCGCCGATGACATATGCTTCCGGGAAGCGCTCACGCGCTCCGGCAAGGTCAAATACCGGAATCCCATTCAGACGTGACCCGTGTTTCGTCGTGTCATCATCGATAAAACAGACCACTTCATAAACAGGTTCTGGCTGCACATTGCACGACTGCACCAGCCAAGCCGCCTCGCGCGCAAATCCACCCCCGCCGTAAATTGCAATCTGTTTCATCGTTCGCATCCCCTTAATCTGTTTCAATGTGACGAATGAGCATAAACGCTTCTGCTGAACCAACGCTGATCGTACCGCCGCGTACCCGCGCTAACGCCGCAAGAGATTCCAGCGATCGTGTATTCGGATAGGCTTTAAGCTGGCTGGTGAAGCACTTCATCGCCTCCAGCTTGAGCGGTAGAAACTCCGTAATGTCTACAAACACGGTGGGGATGAACGCATTTTCGCCCGTTGGCGGTGCCCAATCCGTCTCGGAGAGCGTTTCATAGCTTAACACGCGGCGCACACTACACCCGTTGATCGGGCGTGCGGCGATCAGTGCGGCGAGATGCACCTTACCATGATCGGCGTGAATATCGCCGCGATGCGGAATATACACCGTATCCGGCGCGAATTCGCGGATCACCCCGCTGATCGCATTCGCAAGTTCATAGCCGGGTGTGACATCAAGCATCGGTGCGGGAAAATCCATCACGCGCGTTTCTTTTACACCTAACAGTTGATGTGCGGTGTGCATCTCGCCGCGCACCTGCTGAATCAACGCATCGGGAAACAGCGCCGGAATACCGCGCGTGACGACCAACACATAAACCGTATCACCCGCTTTGATATGCCGCGCCATCGTGCCGGCGCACCCGATGATCTCGTCATCGGGGTGAGGAGCAATGACTAAAACGCGGTGTGTCATGATTTCATGTCCGTTCCGGGTACTGTATCGCGCGCTTTTTCTCTCCGCAGTACGATCAGCAGTGATTTGAATAAGATCGTGATATCGAGCCGCAGTGACCACTGCTCGACATACTGCACATGATATTCATAGCGCTGTTTGAGAGAAAGCCCGCGCCGTCCGCGAATTGCCGCCAGTGACAGCACGCCGGGGCGCATTTGAAACATAAGCGTTTCGCGCTCGCTCAGCCCGTCAATCTGCGATGGCAGGATCGGGCGCGGTCCGATGATGCTCATGTCTCCCCGGATGATGCTCAATGTTTGCGGCAGTTCATCCAGTCCGTAATCACGCAAAAAATAGCCGATCGACGTGACGCGCTCCTCATCATTCGCCGTCCAGCGGTGATGGCTTTCATCGCTCATCTTGTCGCGCATCGTGCGAAACTTGACCACGTTGAACAGCCGTTTATCCTTGCCGACACGCTCCTGAACGAAAAAGATCGGACCGGGCGATGTGAGCTTGACCGCCAGCGCGATCACCAGCATTGGCAGAGCCGTCAGCAACAGCACGATAGCGCTCAATACGATATCCATCAGCCGCTTAATCGCCAGCGCCAGCCGCCGATTAGTAGACATCCGAGTCCCCCATCGTCAAAAACCACTGATGATAATCATACGCTGCTTCTAAACGGCGGTCTGTCTTGAGCAGGCGAGCGCCGAAATACGTAATCGGCGCAGCCGGAAGAAAGCCGCGTTTTTCTAACGCACGGTGAAAATCGTCATCCAGCGCCAACCACATCGCCACGCTTTCAGCATTCGTCTCTTGCGCTTGCATGACAACAGCGGCAAGAAGTTCAAGCCCAACATCGACGTTTTGAATCAGCACATCGACGATTTGCAGTTCGTCCTTGTAGCGTTTATAGACCAGATACCCGTCTAGGTCGCCCGCCGGTGCGCTGGCTAAAATCATGTACGTGTCGCTTGGGTTATCGACATAACGCCAGTTCAACTGTGCTTGATCGCGCCGCCCGATGATGCGATAGCGCTGTTTCTCGGCGTGCCAAAACGTATCAAAGCGTGCGTCAAACCGTTCAAGCGGTGAAACATGCTTCGGCTTCGGCAGATTTTGAATCGCACTTGTTTGCGCTCGAAAAAACGGTGTTTCATAAATATCACGCCAATGAACATCGGTCACAAAGACCCGGTGTGACATTGTATTCGGGTATCCCCACACCAGCGCCAACCCGTTATCCGCCATTTGCGCATATGTCCGTTCAGCAAGCAGAGGAAACAACCCTAAGCCGCGATAGTTCGGGTGCGTCATCGTTGTGCCGGATAATCCGCTTTTGAGCGGTTCACCTTCGAACGCCAATTCCGCTTGTGTGATCGCGTAATGCGCCGCTAGCGTATCCCCGTCCCAAGCAAGCTGAATCATGCCAGCGCCGGACGGGTTTTGGAGAAAACGCCAGCGCCAAACTGTTGAACTCAGCGGACGTTTGAAGCTCTGCTCGAATAATTCCAGAATTGCCGGTTCGTCTTCCGGCGTATAGGCGCGGTAATGAAGTTCTGGGTTTGCCATGACCTCTCCTGAATATTCACTTTGTGATTTCTCCCTCCCATGATCCTCCTCAGTATCACGCAGCGCCGATGTGGGATAGGGGTGAGTCGCTTTTTGTAATGATTTCCTAGCGCCGCTGTTTCTGCCTGACAGCGGCATTCAACAGCGCTTCGATTTTGGTAACAGAGGTTTCGCAGGTGAACCGTTCCAAATAAGCTTGCCTTCCTGCGTCTCCCATCGCGGCGCGCGCTTCGGCGGGCATCGCGTACATTTGACGCACCGCCTCGGCGAGGCTGTGCGGGTCATCCGGCGGGCAAACAACCCCCGCCCCCGCTTCTTTGATGACTTCCGCGCCATCTCCCGGAACCGCGCACAAAATCGGAGCGCCGCACGCCAAATAAGCCAGCGTCTTTGAAGGAATCGTCATATGAAAAATTGGATCATTCCGCAGTTGAACAAGCAGCGCCCCCGCCCATGCAAAGAAGCTCGGCATCAGGCTGGCGGGCTGACGGTCGATAAAGCGCACAGTCGTGATCTGTTCGTCGTTTACCCGTGCTTTCAGGTGTGCTAAATCAAGCCCGTCACCGATGAACACAAACCGCACATCCGGCAGATCAAGCAGCAGTTTTGCCGCATCAAGCACGGTGTCTAAATTCTGCCCCGGTCCCATTGTCCCCGCGAAAATCACATTAAAAGACCCGTCGAGTTGATGCCGCGCACCAAACTCCGCATCTGCTTCAACCGGAAAATACACCGCTTCATCTGCCCAATTTGGCACGATAGCAATTTTTTCCGCCGGAACTCCTTTTGAGATCAAGTTCTGTTTGAACCCGTTGGAAATCACAGTGATCGCAGCGGCGCGGCGATAAATAAAGCGTGCCAGCGCCCCCAACATGCGGATCGGCAGGCTGGAATTGACCATTCCGCTTGCCGTGACCGCTTCGGGCCACATATCTTGAATCTCGTACACGAACGGAACGCGGCGCAGCAGGCTGATCCATATCGCCGGAATGCCGATAGTCAGCGGCGGGTGATACACCCACAAAACATCTGCCTTCCCGCTCACGAACGGACCGAGCAGGAACGCCGACATAGAAAACGTCAAATAGGTCAGTGCGCGCCCAATCGATGAGCGGCTGTGATCCGGGTACAGCGGTAACCGGACGATATTCACGCCGCCTTGTGTCTCTCGCTGCCAGAGGCGCTGTTTATAGCCGGGGTAAATCTTGCCCGTTGGATAATTCGGGAATCCGGTGATGAGCGTCACTTGATGCCCTTTTTTGACCAGCGCCTTACCCAGATTTAGCACCCGATTTTCAGGTTCGGGCGGACACCATTGCGAGAGCAGCAAAATACGCACGAGCGGGTATCCTTTAGTCAGCATCCACCTGAGTAGCTTTGTTCCATGTCACCCGGTTGATAATCGGCACGAAGCTTTGAATGATTTTGACGACCTTGACCGAAACATTTTCATCCATGTAATCGGGAGCGCGTACCACCGGCTCGGCGTTTGCTTTCATCGCCCGCGCCAGTTCAATCGACTGCGTAATATCCCGCCGCGTAATCCCGCCGACGATCACCGTACCCTTGTCCAGCACTTCCGGTCGCTCCGTCGATGTGCGGATCAAAATACCCGTGAAGCCGAGCATCGCTGATTCTTCGGATAACGTGCCGCTGTCACTCAGCACACAAAAGCTGTGCATTTGTAGATGGTTGTAATCGAAGAACCCGAACGGCTTAAGCTGGCGTACATTCGGGTGAAACTTAAACCCGCGTTCTTCGATCCGTTTCCAACTGCGCGGATGTGTCGAATACACCACCGGCATATCATACGTTTCCGCCGCGTAGTTGATCGCGTTCATCAGCGATGTGAAAGCGCGTTCCTCGTCGATATTTTCTTCGCGGTGCGCCGATACCAGCATATAACGATCCGGTTCTAAGCCGAGTGTCTCTAACACACGGCTGGCGCGGATCGAGTCCATATGTTTTGCCAGCACTTCCGCCATCGGCGATCCGGTCACATAAATATGTTCCTTGCGGATGCCTTCGCTCAACAAATAACGGCGGCTGTGTTCGGTGTACGCCAGATTGATATCAGAAATGTGATCGACAATCCGCCGGTTAATTTCTTCCGGCACATTCTGATCAAAACAGCGGTTCCCCGCCTCCATATGAAAAATCGGAATCTTCAAGCGTTTTGCGCCATATGCCGCAAGCGCGCTGTTGGTATCACCCAGAATGAGCAGTGCGTCCGGTCGCTCCTTGAGCATCACTTCATACGAGCGGGCGATAATATTCCCCACCGTTTCGCCCAGATGCGCCCCGACCGCGTTCAAAAAGTGATCCGGTGCGCGCACACCCAATTCCTCAAAGAAAATATCGTTGAGTGTGCGATCCCAATTTTGCCCGGTATGCACCAGCACATGATCAAAATAGCGGTCGCATGCCTTCATCACTTCCGATAAGCGGATAATCTCCGGTCGCGTGCCGACCACCGTCATGACTTTTAGACGGGTGATGCTCATGGAAGAACTCCCATCGCGTAAGTATCCGGGTGCTGCGGGTCGAACAATTCGCACGCCCAGAAGAGGGTAATCACATCGGTTGTGCCGACGTTCGTAATATCGTGGGTATACCCCGGTGGAATATCGACAATCCGCACATCTGCGCCGCTCACCGGATATTCGATCACATCACCGCCGTCAATCTTGCGGAAGCGAATCACGGCTTCACCCTGCACAACGATGAACTTTTCAACCTTTGTGTGATGATAATGCCCGCCGCGTGTAATCCCCGGCTTGGTTTGCGAAACAAACACCTGACCGATCGCCGGTGATTTAATCAGCTCAAACAACCACCCGCGCTGATCCGTCTTTAAGTCCGGTGCATACGCGAAATCGTCCGCCTCAAGGTAGGAAAGATAGGTTGTGTACAGAAATTTCGTCAGCGTGTCGGACATATCCGGCAGCACTGCCGTTTGACGGCTGGCGCGGAACGAACGGATCGTATCCGCCAAGCCTTGCAGCGTGATCGTCATCACACGCGGCACGGTGCAGAATCCATCGTCGCCTGCTGTGACGCGCCCCTCAAGGATGGCGACAAATTCCGCGATCACGTCGTCAATATACACGAGCGAAAGCACCGCATCCGGGTTATTGATCTGGATCGGCAAATCGTGGCTGATATTGTGGCAAAAAGTCGAAACCACCGAGTTGTAATTCGGGCGGCTCCACTTGCCGAACAAATTCGCCAGCCGGTACACATACACAGGCGTTCCCATGCGTTTCCCGTAAGCGAAAACCGCATCTTCGGCGGCTTTTTTGCTCTGCCCATACGGGTTATCCAGCGCCGCCTGAATCGATGACGTAATCACGACCGGCACAGCCCGCCCCGCCGCTTCGAGCGTATTCACAACCCGGCTTGTTAAATCGGCATTCCCCGTCTGGAATTCCTCGACATTTTGCGGTCGATTCACCCCCGCCAGATGAAAAACAATCTCCGCTTGATTCAGAAAATCGATCAAGTCTTGATCGCTGTTTTCGACATCGAACGCCAGAATTTTGATGTCCGGCACAGCGCGCAGCCGTGCCGTAAGATTACGCCCGACAAATCCATTCGCCCCTGTGATCAGGACGGTTTTCATGCGTGCATTCCTTTCCAAGCGCGTAGTTCCTCTTGGATGTAATCCAACCCCATCAGCTTATCGACGACTTCAGCCACCGTAAGCTGAACCGTATTCGATGAGTTGTAATCATTGGTGCGGCTCAAATGGCGGTCGCCATCGGTGAAATACTTGTCGTAGTTCAAATCGCGGTTATCTGCTGCAACGCGGAAATACTCCCCCAGATCCTCGGCACTCGCGAATTCTTCCTGACTGAGCAGCGACTCATATTGTTTTTCGCCGTGCCGCGTCCCGATTACCTGAATCGGCTGCTGTACGCCGAACACCTGCATCAGTGCATCAGCGAGCGTTTGAATCGTACACGCGGGGGATTTTTGTACGAAAATATCGCCGCCGTGTGCGTGTTCAAATGCGAACAAGACAAGGTCAACCGCTTCATCTAAACTCATAATGAAGCGCGTCATTTGCGGGTTCGTGATCGTGAGTGCTTTTCCCGCTTTTATCTGCTCTACAAATAACGGAATCACAGACCCGCGTGATGCCATCACATTTCCATATCTGGTTGCACAAATCATGGTTTGTGCGGGATTAACATTCCGCGCTTTAGCGACCATGACCTTTTCCATCATTGCCTTGCTAATGCCCATCGCGTTGACCGGATGCACCGCTTTATCCGTCGAAAGACAGATCGCTTTTTTCACGCCTGCTTTCACCGCGACATCAAGCACATTGTTCGTCCCGATCACGTTCGTTTTGACCGCTTCCATCGGGTAAAACTCGCACGAGGGCACTTGTTTGAGCGCGGCAGCATGAAATACATAATCCACGCCGACCATCGCATACTGAATACTTTCTGGGTCGCGTACATCGCCAATATAAAACTTCACGCGCCGATTCTTCAGCGATTCGCGCATATCATGCTGCTTCTTCTCATCGCGCGAGAAGATGCGGATTTCAGCGAGATCGCTGTCTAAAAAGCGCTTAAGAACCGCGCCTCCAAACGAACCTGTCCCGCCTGTAATCAGCAGAGTGGCATTTTCAAACACAGTTGAACACCTTCTAGAGCATTGGACGAATTAGAGGCGTGCAGCGGCGATTAACCGGGCAAAATAACTGAATGTCTCATCGGCGCACCGCTTCCACGTATACTGGTGCGATTCTTGATACCCCGCATTCGCGCACCGCTGGCGCAGTTCGGGGTCAAGCAGCATCCGTTCGATTGTCTCCGCAATCTGCTGCGGATTTTCCGGGTCAAAATAGCTTCCTGCGTTCCCCAAAACGTGCGGCATCGGGTCACGGTTTGAGCAGGTAACCGGCAAGCCGGAGGACATCGCCTCGATCAAAATATTCGGCAGATTTTCGCAGCTTGACGCGAAAATGAATAAGTCCGCGTTGTGATAATGCGCTTGCACTTCTCTGTAAGGCACAGCTCCCAGATAGCGTATAAATGTCTGCTGCGGATCAACCCGATTTAGCACCGACTTCAACTGCTCAAGCGCGGGCGGGTACGCCCCACCGATCAAATCGAGCGTGACCGGATAGCCTTTTGCCCGCAGTTGCGCGACCGCTTCGACAACGTGCCACTGATGTTTATACAAGTCAACCGTTGAAACATACAGCAGCCGGAACGGGCGCTCGGTCGAATATTCGGTGATGGCACGCTGTTCACGCGGCGGACAGTTAAACGCGGGCAAAACGCCATGCGGGATGACTACGGATTCGACCTTAAGCGCCCCGATCCGGTTCAATATCATCTCGCGCGATTTCGCGGTCAAGAAGACCACGCCAGAAGCGCGGCGGAATGCCCGTGTCTGCGACTGCTCCAGCGCGATAAAGCGGAGTTTACGTATCAGCTTGTAGCGCCCGCGCTCCGCAGGGGCGAACGGGAGCATGTTTTGTGACATCACTACCAAAGGCTTGAAGCTCCCCGCGTAAGATGCACCGGGGCTGAACAAGAGATCGCAGTGTTTTGAGGCTAGCCCGGTTAGCGCGGTGGACTGCCACATCATCCGGTACAGCATCGAACGGTCAAGCGTTGGCACATGCGCCAGCGTCAGCCATGGGCGGCACGGCAGTTTATCGAGCGTCGCCTTGCCCGACCAAACGATTACTTCAGTAATGCCGTATGCGTCGGGGTCAGCAGCGCCTAACATTTCAGAGAGATGGGTGATACCGCCGCCCGCGCGTATATTTGATGCATCGATACCGATTCGCAAGTAAAACACCCTCGATGTATACCTAATGTTAGCATATCACATCATTTTTCAAACAACTAAGACGATGGAGAGGAAACTTTCCACGGTGGCAGCGGCTTCTCTGCCGTTTGATCGAGAAAATGCCGCATACAGCGGATCATGTACGACGCGACTACATCCGTAACAATCTGCGCTCCGGTCTGGAGTGCCGCACGGCGCATCTGCTCATGTTGAGCGGGGGTGAGTTCCAAAAACTGCTCTATCGCGGCTTGTAAGGCGCGGCTGTCCTTGTTGGCAAAAACAAACCCGTTTTGACCATCTTGAATCAAATCGACTGCCCCGCATCCATCCGAAAGAATCACCGGCACGCCGAGCGAAAGCGCCTCATTAATCACCACCCCCCAGCCATCATGACGCGAAGGCAGAATGAGCGCATGAAAACCGCCTAGGTAGGCGCGCACCTGATCAGCAGGCATCGCCCCTACGAACTGCACGCGATCGCCTAACGGTTTCGCCTGCGCTTCGTACTGTGCGCGTTCCGCGCCATCGCCCACCAACGTAAGTGAAAAATCCGGGTAAGCCGTCATCAGGTTGGATATGGCTTCAAGAAGAAGGTCTATCCCTTTACGTGGAATAAGCTGACCGATGTAGATCAACTTAAGCCTCTCAGGTGGCGGTGTTTGTAGGGGTGCGTCGAAGCTTTTCAAGAAGTAGCCGAAGGGATATGCGTATTTTTCCGGGAAGCCCAAGCCGAGATAATAGCGCATCGACATTTGTGAGATAGCGAGAACACCGGTGCGGCGGGTTTTCATCAAGCGGGCGAAGGTATGCTTAACCATCACCTTGAGCTGTGAGCGCTGGATCAGCGGATCGGGGACTTCAGAATAAATCAGGTGCCGCACGCCGAACAGTCGCATCAAGATAAACGCCAGCATGATTTTACGGTTCGACCACATGCCGCCGAGCACATGCACCCGCCGCCGCTGCGACCAAACCGATTTAAGAATCTGAAATAGGCTCGCGTTACCGAGCATCACACTCCTGTAATCGCTCACATCCGGTTTCCAACCCAACGCCAGCCGATCAGCAGACAGTGATTCAGTTAGAATCACCATCAAATCGACCTGATCCTGTGCCGTCAGCGATCGGAACAAGTCGGCTTGGTAGTGCGATGGAATATTCATCCACACGGTTAGCTCAAGCGGTTGGTTTGTCACCATCTTTTATCCTTCTTCACTTCGACACCGCAGCCGCCCACACAAGCTGGGTGACGGTAAAGTTGTAATAAATCACTTTGCAGATTCGCTCTCAGCGCTCATCCAACCGGCAATATCATGCAGCCACTGCTCCATACGGCTGACAATATCATGTTTATCAGCCAAACATCGGCGGTGTCCTGCCTCCTGTATGCGCTGTCGATCCGCTTCATGTTCGAGGTAGTAACGGCATTTTTCGACCAGTTCTTCAGGCGATGAAAAATAAACCGCCTCCGCATCTTCTTCAAACATCGTCAGCATATCATCGGTACGCTGGCACATTAAAAACCCGCCGATCGCCGTAATCTCGAACACGCGCCCGGTATAGGTATCGCGGTTCGCTTGGCTGAAGAAACACAAGCAGATTTTGGAGGCGGCGATTAAGCGCGCGTAATCATCCCCACGAATGGGTTGAATCGGCTGCATCTTGCTCAAGTCTTCAGGACTGAGGAACTCCGTCCACCCTTCGGCGGGTCCGTAAATCTGAACATCTAACCCGGCATCCAACAGCGCTTTGACGTACCCAATCCGCTGATCGTTTGCGCCATGCCCGATAAAAACAATATCGTGCTTGGGTTGATCCGGCGGCAGGTCTAAGCGGCGATGTACCCAAGGCAGGTAATACATGCGCAAAAGTTTAACGCGTTGATAGCCGCGCTCTTGATAATCCGACACGTTTACCAAACGGTTGACATGATGGCTGTGTGCATACGGGAGCGTCTTTTGAAAGTAGCGAAAATAGGAACGCGTGCCATACGAACCGAACGGGTTATCGATAAAATAGGTGCTGACCCATGTCTGTTTTGCCAGCCGTTCAACCGTTGATGGAAAAATCGGCAGGGCGACATGCAGTAAAATCACATCCGGCTTGATCTCCTCAGCCAACCGGATCAACTGGCGGTTGATCCGCAGCGGCGAAATCCCGATCATAAAACGGCGCTCGATGCGCCCTAAAATCCCCGGCAGCCAGAACTCATCGTAACGCAAGTATGTAACGTTGTAGCCAAGTTCGGTTAACCCGCGATACCACGCGGGGGCATACAGTTCAAAGTGACTGCTGCCAATCATCAGGATTTTGCTGTTGCGGTCAATCATCCGTCTGAAATCTTTCTTTGAGCATGCTCGTTACAGTATTGCTTTCAACCTTCATCCCCTAACCTCCTCAGCTACACAAGCGGAGAAGGGGAAACCGTCCAGCACACACGATCAAGAACGGGTAACATGTTTTAATCCCTCTCCAAATTTAGGGAGGGGACGGGGGAGAGATCTAACTCAGTATCGGTCAAGCCCACTCACCCATGCAGGTGGGGCTGAGCGGGACTAGTTTAAAACCGCATTACGTCAATGCCCACGAGCAAACACGTTCACGAGACTGGTACGGGCTTTAATGTGTGTGTCTCCGGCTGACTCGGCTCAATCGGTGCGACCAAGATCGCCAGCAAAATCCAGAACCAATGGGCGGTATTGGTGACCAAAAATGGCTCAAACTGACCGGCAATGATAAACGCCACCAAACCGAGCCGCATCCCGTTAACTGCCGTATCAAGTTCAGGATCAGCGCCATTGGTTAATAAGCGCTTGCTCCAAAGCAAGGCGCGCAGATGGAGATAGATTATTAAGATCATGCTCGCTACACCAGATTGAATCCCGGTCTGCAAGTACATGTTATGGGCGTGCGGCAGTACCAAGTCTTCCGCATACCAGTCTAGTGTTCCGTATCCCATGCCAAAGGGATAATCAATCATCGCTTGAAAAGCAACTTCCCAAATAAACCCGCGCGAGCCTTCAATTTCATCCAGCAGTTCCCCGCTTTCACTGGCGCTTCCGGATTCACCAAAACGGCTCAACCCGATTTCCAGCACGCCAAACGTACTCAAAATCAGGGTTAACACTGCCACACCGCTGACAAGCAGCAGCACGGTACTCAAGCGCTTCTTTCGGTTTTCCACAAGAAACATGAGAACAACGCCTGCAACGGCGATGTAAGAAGCGCGCGTTTGCGCCAACAAAATGCCAATCAGAATGATTGAGCTTAAAACCCCGGCGCGTACAAACGCCGTAATCGAGATCGACGAAATCGAGAGCACCTGCTGAAGCAGAATCGCTAACGAAACTGCCAGCAGCGCCGCCCCGCGAGATGCTTGAACAAATATCCCCGAATAGCGCAGAGGATTGCTTTGGACGATATTGAAAAAATCGGGAACGGTTTCGTATGGCAGCAGAAAGCTGATAAAGATCAATGTGCCGTGAACCACGCCAACGAAGATAAACAGCCGCGTGATGTCAATAAAGTCTTTCCGCCGCCACGGAATGCTGACGAGCGCAAAAAACAAGCCGAGTGTTTCAAATGTCGTCCGCGCATACCCGAATGACGAACCGCTCCCCGGAATAACGCTGATTTCGGGGACTGCTAACCCGATAAACGCAGCGGCGATCAGAATCAGCGTTACGCCGTGATACCAACGCGGTTCGATTCGGATGAACTGAATCATAAACGCGAGCAGAAACAGCATCACAATCACAATCACCAGCACTTCAGTGAAGAATGGTGCGCCTGTTGCAGCCTGCCCGAGGATCGTTGGTTTGGGGTAAAAGAAGCCGGAAGTCCCCAAGCGTAATTCTGGCAACGCGAGTGACAGGATAAGGAGTTTGACCAAAAGCCGGATCAGTCGTATCGTACCCAGCGAGGTCGAGTTATCCAACTGCTGCACTTTAATTGCCATGCGCGTCTAAAACCCCCATCCACCGCGTCAAATCAATGATGCGCTGCGTCCAAGTATGTTGTCGAATACAGCGATCACGCCCGGCTTGCGCCAACATCTCAAGCTTTTCTTTATGGTCCAGATAGTAGCGAATCACCTCTACCGCGTCAAAGACACCACGATAACACAATACTTCTTGACCGATGTTGAACATCCACGCAAGCTCAGGGTCAAACGTGGTTAGATAGGCACTGCCAGCGGCGGGAACATCGAAGTCGCGCCCCTTCAAGCAGGTGATTTGATCCGAAAACGCCACGCCGCCGAAGCCGAGGTTAATCCATGACTGCTTAAAGACGCGCAGCATGTCATCGTCGCTTAACGCGCCGTTTTTCCAGCCCGGACCAAAGCACTCAATCGGCACGCCGTTCTTTTGAAGCTCTTGAATAAACCAGCTTCGCGCGCCGTAATTCTTACCCACAAACGTGACTTCGTACTTTTTCGGCTCGTCCCATGTGCTGCCGAGTTCCGGATTGCAGCCTTCCGGAAAGTAGAACGCCGCCGCACCTTCTGCGCGATACCAACGCAAAGTTTCGATGGAATTGCTCAAATGCACATCCACTGAGCCGATCAACGGCTTTTGCCCATGCGGATACGTCACTTTGGTGGTGGGTAAATACGTATGCTTGTCGTCGAGCCACATCAGCGCGACCGGAACACCGCGCGCTCGCATCTTTTTAAGCGTTTCTGGCTCAAAATGAATATACGAACCATACGCAAACACGAGATCAAACGGCTGTTCGGCATGCGCTTTCTCAAAGCGGTCGAGCAAATCATGCTGAAGCTCCGCGCGCCATGTGTTATTTTTGCCCAACTGTTTGACGTAATCGCCGTAATCGAATACGACGACATTCATATCACGCTCAAGCACGGGCGTAAGTGTGCGATGTTCCCAATCGTGCGAAACGATCACATACACGCGCAGATCGGCAGCGTGAGCGACAGGCGGCGCGGTGCGGATCAGCGGCGGCGGTTGATCGCTCACCGTGGGCATACGCTGGAAATATTCATTCCTCAGCGCGAGATATTCCTGTTCCTGCTGGCGACTGCGCCACATCCGAATCGGGCGG